>JAGRMS010000118.1 GCA_020441135.1 Pseudooceanicola sp. | reverse complement strand
CGACGCTGGAAGGCTACGTCAACCTCTTCACCACCCGCACGCGGCAGACGCCCGAGTTCCTGGCAGCAAACCCGCCCGAGACCTGGGCGGACGAGATCGTGCGGCAATACGACATGGTGATCGTGGGGCCGTCGAAGTTCGGGGAGCGGTTCCTGAACTCGGTCATCATCGGGTTCGGGTCCACCTTCCTGTCGATCGTGCTGGGGACGCTGGCGGCCTACGCCTTCTCGCGGTTCAAGATCCCGCTGAAGGACGACCTGATGTTCTTCATCCTCAGCACGCGGATGATGCCGCCCATCGCCGTCGCCATTCCGATCTTCCTGATGTATCGCAGCCTCGGCCTGTCGGATACGCACCTGGGGATGATCCTGCTTTATACGGCGGTGAACATCTCGCTTGCCGTCTGGCTACTGAAGGGCTTCATCGACGAGATCCCGCGCGAATACGAGGAAGCGGCGCTGATCGACGGCTATACGCGGTTCCAGGCCTTCGTGAAGGTGGTGCTGCCGCAGGCGGCGACCGGCATCGCCTCGACCGCGATCTTCTGCCTGATCTTCGCCTGGAACGAATATGCCTTTGCCGTGCTGCTGACGACCGGCACCGCCCAGACCGCGCCGCCGTTCATCCCGACGATCATCGGGGTCGGCGGCCTCGACTGGCCGGCCATCGCGGCGGCGGCGACGCTGTTCCTGCTGCCGGTGATGATTTTCACCATCCTGCTGCGCAAGCACCTGCTGCGGGGGATCACCTTCGGGGCGGTGCGGAAATGACCGGATGGGGGAATGGTGGGCGGAATCGCCCACCCTACGCGGGGGCCTCGCCGTTGCATGGTGAGTATTTGAAAAGAGAAGAAGGGGCGGGATCGTGAGTGCCTTTCTGGACGGGCTGATGCGGTTGCGGCGGGGGCCGTGGGAGATGCTGGCGACCATCCTCATCGGGCTTGGCGTCTTCATGCTGATGCAGCCGTTCTGGCTGGCGGCCTATACCTATTCCTTCCTCACCACGCTGGCCGGAACCGTGATGTTCATCATCGTCAGCCATTTCCCGGAGTAGCCCGTGGCCGAGATCGTCATCAAGGACTTGCGCAAGGAGTTCGGCGACTTCACCGCCGTGCAGTCGTCGTCGTTCCGCATCGAGGACGGCGAGTTCTTCATGCTGCTGGGGCCGTCGGGCTGCGGCAAGACCACCACGCTGCGGATGATCGCCGGGCTGGAGCTGCCGACCAGCGGCGAGATCTGGATCGACGGCGAGGAGGTCAGCCAGAAGCCCGCCTCGGCCCGCGACATCGCCTTCGTCTTCCAGATGTTCGCGCTCTACCCGCACATGAACGTGCGCAAGAACATCTCGTATCCGCTGGTCAGCCAGGGGATGCCGCGGGCGCGAGTGCGCGAGAAGGTGGCGGAGGTGGCGAAGATCCTCGGGATCGAGGATATCCTCGACCGGCCCGTGGGCGGGCTGTCGGGGGGCGACCGGCAGCGGGTGGCGCTGGGGCGGGCGATCGTGCGCGACCCGAAGGCCTTCATGATGGACGAGCCGCTCGGCGCGCTGGATGCGGAGTTCCGCGAGCACATGGCGGAGGAGCTGCGGGCGCTGCACGACCGGATGGGGGCGACCACCGTCTATGTCACCCACGACCAGCTGGAAGCGATGCAGATGGGCGACAAGATCGTGGTGATGAACCTCGGCCGGGTTGAGCAGTTCGGGCGGCCGCAGGACATCTACGACAAGCCAGCGACGCTGTTCGTGGCGGATTTCATCGGCTCGCCGGCGATGAATTTCCTGAAGTTCCAGGGCAGCGTCGAGGCGGGGGCGCGCGACGTGGCGCTGCACCACCACCGTTTCGCGATCCCCGAGACGCGCGAGCCTTTCGACGGCGACATGGTGCTGGGCGTTCGCCCCGAGCACATCCATCTGTCCGACGCGGGCGCCTTCCGGGGCGAGATCGTGGCGGCGGAGTATCTCGGCACCACCCAGATCGTGACGCTGAAGACCGCCGGGGGGCGGCTCAAGGCGCGCATCCCCTCGGGGCAGGTGGCGCGGACGGGCGAGAGCGTGGCGCTCGACTTCAACCCGGCGACCATCACGCTGTTCGACAGCCAGTCGGGCCGCGCGCTGCGGTCGGACCTGAACGAGGGGGTGCTGGGTCATGGCTGAGGTCGTGCTGAGCGGTGTCTCGAAAGCCTTCGGCGCCACGCAGGCGGTGCAGGACGTGACGCTGACGATCCCGGACGGGGCCTTTGTCGTGCTGCTGGGGCCGACGGGCGCGGGCAAGACCACGCTGCTGCGGCTGATCGCGGGGCTGGAGAAGGCCGATACGGGCGACGTTCGCATCGGTGGGCGGTCGGTCATCCACGACACGCCCGCGCAGCGGGACGTGGCGATGGTGTTCCAGCAATACTCGCTCTACCCCCACCTGTCGGTGCGCGACAACCTCGCCTTTCCGCTGCGCTCGCCGATCCTGAAGACGCCCGAGGACGAGATCGCGCGCAAGGTGCGGGCGGTGGCGGAGGTGCTGCAGATCCCGCACAAGCTCGACAACAAGGCGACGGCGCTGTCGGGGGGCGAGATGCAGCGGGTGTCGATCGGGCGGGCGCTGGTGCGCGATCCGCAGATCTACCTGATGGACGAGCCGCTGTCCTCGCTCGACGCCAAGCTGCGGGCGGAGCTGCGGGTGGAGCTGAAGCGCATCCAGGCCGACCTGGGGGCGACGATGCTGTACGTGACCCACGACCAGATCGAGGCGATGACGATGG
>JAGRMS010000002.1 GCA_020441135.1 Pseudooceanicola sp. | reverse complement strand
TCCCACCCGAGTTCGCCGACGTAGGAGACGCGGTGGGCGCGGGCGAGGCCCAGGCCGAGCTCGATCTCGCGGGCGGTGCCGAAGGGGTGGGTGTCGTTGGAGAAATCGTCGGGGGAGACGAGCTGCATCAGGTCACGGGCGCGCGGGCCCATGACGGCCAGCACGCCCTCGCCCGGTGTCACGTCGGTGATGATCGCGCGGGCCTCGCCCAGGTGGCGGCGCAGCCAGGTCTCGTCCGCCAGGCGCGTGGCGGCGGGGGTGACGATCAGGAAAGCGGTTTCGGAGAGGCGGGTCACGGTGACGTCGGCCTCGATCCCGCCGCGGGCGTTCAGGAACTGGGTGTAGACGATCCTGCCCGCCGGAACCGCCATGTCCGCGCCGCAGACGTGGTTCAGGAAGGACTCGGCATCGGGGCCTTCGACGCGCAGCTTGCCGAAGGAGGACATGTCGTAGAGGCCGACGTTGGTGCGGACGGCGGCCAGTTCGGCGGCGACGTTTCCGAAGAAATTCTGGCGTTGCCAGGAGTATTCGTATTCCGGTTTCTGCCCCGGCCTCGCAAACCAGTTGGCGCGTTCCCAGCCGGAGAGTTCGCCGAAGACGGCGCCGTTGGCGGCAAGCTGGGCGTGGAACGGCGTGCGGCGGACGCCGCGGGCGCTGGCCTTCTGGCGGTAGGGGTAATGGTCGGCGTAGAGCAGGCCGAGGGTTTCGGAGACGCGCGCGCGCAGGTAGCGGGTGTTGCGCTGGAAGGGTTGCGCGCGGGAAATGTCCACGTCGCCGAGGTCGAAGGGCTTGGCGCCGTCCTGCATCCATTGCGCCAGCGCCATGCCCGCGCCGCCGGCCGACTGGATGCCGATGGAGTTGAAGCCCGCCGCGACCCAGACGTTGTCCATGCCGGGCGCGAGGCCGAGGTGGTAGGCGTTGTCGGGGGTGAAGCTTTCGGGGCCGTTGAAGAAGGTGTGGATGCCCGCCTGCCCCAGCACGGGGACGCGGTTGATCGCCTGTTCCAGGATCGGCTCGAAATGGTCAAAGTCGTCGGGGAGCTGGTCGAACTCGAAATCGGGGCGCGGCGGGCCCCAGGGTTTCGATTTCGGCTCGAAGGCGCCGAGCATCAGCTTGCCGGCATCGACCTTGTAATAGGCGCATTCGTCGGGGACGCGCAGGACGGGGAGCTGTTCCAGCCCGGCGATGGGTTCGGAGACGATGTAGAAATGCTCGCAGGCGTGCAGGGGCACGGTGACGCCGGCCAGGAGGCCGAGGTCGCGCCCCCAGAGGCCGGCGCAGTTGACGACGCTTTCGCAGGCGATGTGGCCGGGGCCTTCGGCGGTTTCATAGTGGACGCCGGTGATGCGCTGGCCTTGCCTTGCGAACCCGGTGACGAGGGTGTTCTCGGCGATGGTCGCGCCGCGCTGGCGGGCGCCCCTGGCGAGGGCGAGGGCGATGTTGCCGGGATCGCCCTGGCCATCTTTCGGCAGGTAGACGCCTGCGACCACGCCGTCGAGGTTCAGGTGGGGGTAGCGGGCGCCGATCTCGTCGGGCGTGATCTCCTCGATCTCGACCCCGAAGGCGCGGGCCATGGCGGCGGAGCGGAAGATTTCCTCGCGCCGTTCGGTGGTGAGCGCGGTGGTGATCGAGCCGACGCGGCGGAAGCCGGTGGCGAGGCCTGTCTCGGCTTCCAGCCCGCCGTAGAGTTCCTGGGAGTATTTGGCCAGGCGCGTCATGTTGGCGGTGGCGCGCAGCTGGGCGATCAGGCCTGCGGCGTGCCAGGTGGTGCCGGAGGTGAGCTGTTTGCGTTCCAGCAGGACGACGTCGGTCCAGCCGAGTTTCGTCAGGTGGTAGGCGACGGAACAGCCGATGACGCCGCCGCCGATGATGACGGTGCGGGCTTTTGTCGGAAGGGTCATGACGTTGGCTTTCTGTGGTTTCGGATCGCTTGCGCGATCCGACCGGTGCGAGGGGCGCTGCCCCTCGCGCTCCCCGGGATATTTGGAGCAAATGGAAGCATGGGGTCAGGTGATTGTGTGACCGGCGGCGCGGAGGCGGCGGGCGAGTTCGGCGATATGGGCGGGGCCGACTTCGCAGCAGCCGCCGAGGATGGTGGCGCCGTGGTCGAGCCAGGTCATCGCCATGGTGGCGTAGCTGTCGGCGTCCAAGTCGCTGCGGCGT
This sequence comes from Pseudooceanicola sp., assembly GCA_020441135.1. Lineage (GTDB taxonomy): Bacteria > Pseudomonadota > Alphaproteobacteria > Rhodobacterales > Rhodobacteraceae > Seohaeicola_A. The sequence goes on along the minus strand of JAGRMS010000002.1, from coordinate 7,832 downwards.
TCGAGGTCGGCGACGGTGGGGGCGTCCTTGAGGAAGGCCTCGGAGATCCTCGTGAAGCCGTTGGCGTAGGCGCCGAAGGGGAGGCCCATGGGCGCCAGGATGTCGAGGGCAGCGGGGATGACCTCGGGCGGGGAGCAGTTGATGAGGACGGCTTGCGGGGCGTGTTCCGCCAGCAGGGGCGCGATGGCGGCGAGGGGTTCGCCGGAGCGCAGGCAGGTGCCTTCGGTGTCGGTGACGGTAAACGCGATCCAGACGGGTCTGTCCAGGCCGCTGGTGCCTTGCAGGGCGCCTTCGGCTTCGCGCAGGGACGAGACGGTTTCGATCAGGAGGAGGTCGGTGCGGGGGGCGAGGGCCTGGGCCATGTCGCGGAAGCGGGGGGCGGCGACGGCGGGATCGGGGTCGAGATCGGGGCGGTAAGAGGCGAGCAAGGGCCCGAGCGACCCGGCGATGCGCCTGCCGGGGTATTGCGCGCGGGCGATTTCGGCCTGGCGGAGGGCGCTGTCGATGAGGGTGGGGAGTTCGCGCTCCATCCCCAGCGGGGCGAGGCGGGAGTGGTGGAGGGCGTAGGAGTTCGTCGTCGCGATGGTGGCCCCGGCGGCGTAGTATTCGGCGTGAAGCCGGGCGACCATCTCGGGGTGGTCGATCAGCACGCGGGTGGACCAGAGGCGCTGGTTCATCACGTCGGCGCGGCGGACCAGCTCCTGGCCGATGGAGCCGTCGAGGAGGGTGATCTCGGTCATGCCCTGAGCCTTTCGTTCTTCGGATCCCAGGCGGGGGCGTCGGGGAGGACTTCGGCAGGGTGGCGCTCGCCGAAGATCTCGACCTCGAGGCGGGTGCCGGGGGTGGCGAGGTCGGCGCGGAGCATGGCGAGGGCGAGGGAGGCGTTGACGCGGTAGCCCCAGGCGCCGGAGGTGGTCTCGCCGACGATTGCGCCGTCGTGCCAGAGGGTGGACATATAGGGGGCGTCGGTGTCTTTCGCGTCGACCTTGAGGGTGGCGAAGCGTTTCCGGGGGCCGGATTGCTGTTCGGAGAGCAGCGGGGCCTTGCCTGGGAAGGTCGGTTTGGCGAGGTCGGCGAAGCGGGAGAGGCCGGATTCGAGCAGGCTGTAGTCGGTGGAGAGGTCGCCCTTCCACGCGCGGTAGCCTTTTTCGATACGCAGGGAATTGAGGGCCCACATGCCGAAGGGTTTCGCCCCGGCTTGCGTGACGGCGTCCCAGATTGCGGGGGCTTCGCCGGTGGCCGGGTGGATTTCCCAGCCGAGTTCGCCGGCGAAGGAGACGCGGATGAGGATGCAATTGCACCCGGCGACCGTTGCGGACTGCACCGAGAGCCAGGGGAGGGTCAGGTCGGCGTCCGTCAGGGGGGCGAGGATGTCGCGCGCCTTGGGGCCGGTGACGAGGAGGCATTCGTATCTGTCGGAGCGGTCGGTGACGGTGATGCCCTCGGGGGCCTGGCGCGAGAGCCATTCGGCGTCGTGCCATTGGGCGACGGCGGCGGTGATGAGCCAGATGGTGTCGTCCGAGCGGGGGATCACCGACATCTCGGTCAGGACGCGGCCGCGGTCGTCGGTGAAGTAGGCGAGGCCGATGCGGCCCGGATGCGGCAGGCGCGAGGGCGTCAGGGTGTCGAGCCAGGCGCGGGCGCCCGCGCCTTCGACCGAGAGGCGGGTGAAGCCCGAGATGGCGAGCACGCCGCAGTGATCGCGGACGGCTTCGCATTCGGCGCGGATGCGGGGCTCCCAGGGGCCGTTGCGGGTCCAGGTTTGCGTTGCCGCCTCAGACAGGTCGTCGCCGGGTTCAGAGAACCAGTTGGCTCGTTCCCAGCCGTTGTAGGCGCCGAACTGGGCGCCTGCGGCTTGCAGGCGGGAATGCAGCGGCGACAGGCGTTTGCCGCGCCCGGCGGGCCAGGCGTGCCAGGGGAAGTGCATGGCGTATTCGTGGCCGTAGGTCTCCACCCCCTTGGCGACGCAGTAGTCATGGTCGGCGTAGGCGGTGTAACGGCGGGGGTCGCAGGACCACATGTCCCACTCGGTGCGCCCCTCCGTCACCCACTCCGCCAGCACCTTGCCCGCGCCGCCCGCCTGGGCGATGCCGAAGGAAGACGCAGGCCTCGAAGGCGTTCGGGACGCCGGGCATCGGGCCGATCAGGGGCAGGCCATCCGGCGCATAGGGGATCGGGCCGTTGATGACCTTGGACACGCCGACAGAGCCGAGCAGTGGGACGCGGGCCATGGCGTCCTCGATATACCACTCCAGCCGTTCGAGGTCGTCGGGGTAGAGCTGGAAGGAGAAATCCTCGGGCATCGGGTCGTCTGGTTTGACCCAATGGGCGCGGCAGTTGCGTTCGTAGGGGCCGAGGTTGAGGCCGGTCTTTTCCTGCCGCAGGTAGTAAGAGCTGTCCACGTCGCGCAGCAGCGGCAGCTTGTGGCCCTGTTCGCGAGTCCAGGCGGTCAGTTCGGGGATTTCGTCGATCAGCATGTATTGATGGCTCATCACCATCATCGGCAGGGTGCGGCCGCCCCAGGGCTTGAACCATTCGGCGACGCGCTGGGCGTAGTAGCCGGCGGCGTTGACGACGTATTCGCAGCGGATCGCGCCCTTGGGGGTCTCGACGATCCATTCGCCGTTCTCGCGCCGGACGCCCGTCGCCGGGCAGAAGCGTTCGATGCGCGCGCCCATGTCGCGGGCGCCTTTCGCCAGCGCCTGGGTCAGCTGGGCCGGGTCGATGTCGCCGTCGGAGGGATCGTAGAGCGCGCCCTTGAGGTCATGCGTTTCGATGAAGGGGTATTTGCCCTTGATCTCGTCCAGCCCGAGGATGTCGATATCCATGCCCTGATAGCGGCCCATGCCCTTCGCCCGCTGGAACTCCATCATCCGTTCGCGCGAATGGGCGAGGCGGATGGAGCCGGTGACGTGGTAGTTCATCGGGTAGTCGACCGCGGCCCCAAGCCCGCGGTAGAGCTCGGTCGAATACCGCTGCATGTTCATGATCGACCAGGAGGTCGAAAAGGTCGGCACGTTCCCGGCGGCGTGCCAGGTGGAGCCTGCGGTGAGCTCGTTCTTTTCCAGCAGGACGCAATCGGTCCAGCCGGCGCGCGCGAGGTGGAACAGCGACGAGGTGCCCACCGCGCCGCCGCCGATGATGACCACGCGGGCCTGGGTCGGGAAGGCCATCTATTGCGCCCGCTTCGGCAGGTCGTCGTTCAGGTCGTAGTAATCGCCCTTGTCGGCGACGAAGATGTGGCGCGAGAGGGCGAGGCCGGTGGGCTTTTCCAGCGCGCCGAGGGCGACGGAGGTGTGGCTGTCCGCCGGGCTTTTCCAGAACAGGAAGGCGCCGCAGGTGGCGCAGAAGCCGCGCCTGGCGATGTCGCTGGAGTCGAACCAGCGCAGGGAGCCGGAGTCATTGATGGTCAGCACGTCGTCTTCGGCGCAGGCGGAGGCCCAGAAGTGGCCGGATTGCTTGCGGCACTGGCCGCAGTGGCAGGCGGAGGGGGGCGCGAGATCGCCGTCGACCGTGAACGTCACCCCGCCGCAGTTGCAGGAACCCTTGTACATGGCTGTCTCCTTAATAGACCGGCGGCGCGATGACCCAGATCGCGACGGCGGGTTGGTCGTAGGGGTTGATCCACTCGAACGGCTCGCCGCGGATGCGGAAGCTGTCGCCCGGGTGGATGGTGAAGCGTTGTCCGGCGATGACGAGGTCGAGCTTGCCCGAGACGAGATAGGCGACCTCTTGCGTGGGGCGCGTGACGGTCTCGCCGATGCGGGAGTGGGGCTGAAAGGTGGAATGTACCATCTCGAAGGCGTCGGTGAGGTCGGGGGAGAGCAGTTCCTCGACCAGCCCGGCCGCGCCGGAGCCGATGGGGCGGCGGGCGCCCTTGCGGACGACGTGGCCGGATTCCGCGGCCGGGGCGGGCGCCTGGCCAAAGAGCATGGAGACGGGGATGCCAAGGCGGGCGGCGATGTGGCGCAGGTCGGTGATCGAGGGCTGCGACAGGTCGCGTTCCACCTGCGAGAGCCACCCGACCGAGCGCCCGAGGTCGCCCGCCAGCGCCGCCAGCGTGATGCCGCGCGCCTTGCGCAGCGCGCGCAGGTCGGCGCCGAGCGTGGCGGTATGGGGGGCGTGGAACATGGTGAGTCCCGTGAAAATTCCGGCCTGGATTTCATAGTGCCCGATGCCGGTGAAATTTGGAAGGGAAATTTCATGAGCGTTCGGTTGTGGATATGTGAACCTTTTGGGCGCAGGGTTGGTGGGACGCCAAGGAGAGCCTCCGATGTGTTTGACGCCCGAAGCCCTTGCCCTGTTCCTGAACATGCTGGACCCCGCCGTGATCGACACGCAGGCCGACCGGATCGCCATCCGGGCGCAGCGGCAGGAGACGGTGTGGGTGATGGTCGGCGATCTCTGGTGTACCGATGCGCGGCACCCCGAGCGGCTGGTGGAGGGGAACTGACCTTGACCCCGCGCCGGTTCCTGCGGAACGTTCTGCGAAAGGGAGACGGCGATGGACCTGACGGGAACACGGGCGCTGGTGACGGGTGGCGGCGGCGGGCTGGGACGGCATATCAGCCTGGCGCTGGCCGGGGCCGGTGCCGACGTTGCGGTGACCTGGCTGGCGCGCGAGGGCGGGGCGGCGCGGGTCTGCGCGGATGTCCGGGCGCTGGGTCGGCGGGCGATGGCGCTGCGGCTGGACGTGACGGATGCAGCGGCGATCGAGGCGGTGGTGGCCGAGGTCGCGGCGGCCTGGGGCGGGCTGGATATCCTGGTGAACAACGCGGGGCGCGGGCGGCCGGTGCTGCCGGGCGAGAGCAAGCCGCGAGAGGTGGCCTACGGCGATATCGCGGCGCTGACGCCGGAGCTGTACGATCTGCTGATGGCGATCAACACGCGGGGGCCGTTCCTGCTGGCGCGGGCGGCGGCGCCCTTCCTGCGGGCGTCGGGGCGCGGGCGGATCGTCACCATCGGGTCGACCATCGGGTTCGCGCCGCGCGAGTCGGGGCTGGCCTTTGCCATGGCCAAGGCGGGGGCGGTGCCGTTGACGCGCTACCTGGCGGCGGTGCTGGCGCCCGAGGTGCTGGTCAACTGCGTGGCGCCCGGGCTGATCGAGGGGACGGGCCTGACCGGCGGGGCGTCAGAGGCGTATATCGAGGACTGGCGCGGCAAGGCGGTGCTGGGGCGGACGACAAGGGCCGAGGACGTGGCGGCGCAGGTGCTGGCGTTCTGTCAGGGCGAGTCGGCCACGGGGCAGACCGTGGTGGTGGACGCGGGCATCGCGTTCCACTGATTCAGAGCATGTCGCGCAAAATCGCCCTCGGCTGCCGCGTCGAGCGCGTTATGCTGCGCAAACGCTGCCTCGCCGCGGCAACCGAGGACGTGAAACCAGCTGAGCGCGACACGCTCTAGTTCAGGTGGAGGTGCAGGGGGTAGGCGCCGTCCTGGAACGGCCCGAACATGTCGGGCAGGTCGGGATGGTCCACGGGTTCGCCGGAATAGTCGGCAACCAGGTTCTGTTCCGAGACGTAGGCGACGTAATAGGTCTGATCGTTCTCGGCCAATAGGTGGTAGAAAGGCTGCGCCTTGGCCGGACGGCTGTCTTCGGGGATGGCCTGGTACCATTCCTCGGTATTCGAGAATTCGGGATCGACGTCGAAGACCACGCCGCGGAACGGGTGCTTGCGGTGGCGCACGACCTGGCCCAAATGGTATTTAGCGCGTTTCGTCAACATCATCACTGGCCCCTGCCCCATTAGATAACCCCTTGGGCGGGTGCTTGTCCAATATTTGAATGTGTTCTGCAAGAAACAGTTTGTGAAGCGCGGGGTCACAGTTAGCGCCCGCTGTTCATCCGACGAAAGGAGTTTTCCTGCGGCAAGGGATACTGTAAACTTGTCGAAAAAAAGGCAGAGGCAGATGAGCAGAACCCTCGGCGCAATGATTCTGACGCTGATCCTGGCGTCCTGTGGCGGCGGCTATTCGACGCCGCCCTCGGCACTGGACGACGCCTGCCTGATCGCGCGGGCGCAACCGAAGTATGTCCGGGCCTTCAAGGCGACGGAGCGGCGCTGGGGTGTCCCGGCGGCGGTGCAGATGGCGACGATCTATCACGAGAGCCGCTTCCGATCGGACGCGCGCACGCCCTTCCGCTATGCGCTGGGCATCATCCCGATGGGCCGGCAGAGCAGCGCCTATGGCTACAGCCAGGCGCTGGACGGCACCTGGGACCAGTATCGCAACGAGACGGGACGGCGCGGGGCGCGGCGGGACGACATCAAGGATGCGACGGATTTCATCGGCTGGTACATGAACCAGAGCCGGTCGAAGAACGGGATCGCTCTGACGGACGCGAAGAACCAGTACCTGGCCTATCACGAGGGGCACAACGGCTTTGCGCGGGGCAGCCACAACGGCAAGAGCTGGCTGCTGCGCACCGCCTCGCAGGTCGAGGCGCGGGCGGTGCTGTACGAGAACCAGCTGCGCGGGTGCCGGGCGTATTGATCGGCGGGGTGATGGGTGCGGAGCACCCAACCTGCGGATTGAAGGCAAGGCGAGTGCCGAGGCGCGCGGCTTCTTGCCCGGAATCAAGGCGCGCAGCGCCGCCGGGCAGCGCCCGACCGCCCCCTCGGGCGGGCGCTTTTGCGACGTAGAGGCATTCCAACCGTTCGACGACTTGGTGGGATAAAGTGCCTGTCAGAGAGGTTGCAGCGCCCACCCGGCGGTCGGGCCCTGCCCTATGTTTCGCGATTGCAGCAGAAATCGTGAGAGGCGGATCAGCGATTGCCGCCCTGCCCCTGCACCGTGGTCTGGAACAGGCTGTCGGCCAGAGAGATACCGCCGACAAGCTCCTTGATCACCACCGCGGTCCGTGTGCCCTGTTCGTTGGTGATGATCCACTGGCGCAGGGCGATGGGATTGGCCGAGAACATCAGGTCGATGAAACCGGCCTCGGGGTCTTTCGGATCACGCGCGCGGACCACGGTGAATTCGCCGTTGAATTCGTGCGATTCCACCATTTTCGCCTGCCCGAGATTCACCTTGCGGGCGAGGATCAGGTTCAGCGGCGTGCGTTTCAGCGGATAGGTCTCGGGCGGCTGGTTCGACTTCTTGTCGTGGATGATGACCGCCCCGCTGCCCGCGATGACCACGCCGGAGTTGGGCGGGGCATACTCGAACCGGGCGCGGCCCGGGCGCTTGATGTAGAGCATCCCCGTGGAGCGCGACCCGTCCTCGTTGAACTGGGTGAACTCGGACTGCGCGGTCTGGATCGTGTTCAGATAGGCAGAGATGGCGTCCAGCGGCAGCTTGTCCTGCGCCCAGGCCGGGGACAGGGAGAGCATCAGGGCGAGTCCGCCCGCGAGGGTGCGTCGTGTCAGCATGTCGCCTGATATAGGGGACGGCAGGGGCGGCACCACCCCTGCCCTGTCAAATGCGCGTCAATTCTGCTCGGGCACCAGGATCTCGCGCTTGCCGACGTGGTTGGCGGGGGTGACGATGCCCTCGTCCTCCATCTGTTCGACCAGGCGGGCGGCCTTGTTGTAGCCGATGGCGAGCTTGCGCTGGATGTAGGAGGTGGAGCACTTGCGGTCCTTGATGACCACCTGCACCGCCATGTCGTAGAGCGCATCCTCGCCGTCGGTGTTGCCGCCAAGGCCGAGCACCACGTCGATGTCGCTGGCGACCTCTTCGTCGGGGCCTTCGAGCACGGTGTTGACGTAGGACGGCGGGCCGAAGCCCTTGAGGTGGGTCACGACCTCTTCGACCTCTTCATCCGAAACGAAGGGACCGTGGCAGCGGGTGATCTTGGCGCCGCCGGCCATGTAGAGCATGTCGCCCAT
>JAGRMS010000117.1 GCA_020441135.1 Pseudooceanicola sp. | reverse complement strand
GACATCCGCATCGACACCTACCGGTCGTCCGGGGCGGGCGGACAGCACGTCAACACGACGGACTCGGCGGTGCGGATCACCCACTTTCCGACCGGGATCGTGGTGACGAGTTCGATGAAGTCGCAGCACCAGAACCGCGAACAGGCGATGCTGACGCTGAAGGCGCGGCTGTACCAGCTTGAACTCGACCGCCGCATGGCCTCGACGCTGGAAGCGCACGAGAACAAGGGCGAGGCGGGCTGGGGCAACCAGATCCGCAGCTATGTGCTGCAACCCTACCAGATGGTGAAAGACCTGCGCACCAACCACGAGACCTCGGACACCAAGGGTGTGCTGGACGGCGATCTCGACGGATTCATGGCCGCGACGCTCGCCCGTGACGTTTCCGGCAAGTCCCGCGCCGAGGCGCAGGCGGGCGGCTGACGGCCCTATAACGCAGTTTTAACGTCTGGCTCACGCTGCTTCGTGTTATTGAAGCGGATGGGGGGACAATCCCCGATTCATTTTTCAGGGGAGATTCCACGATGGTCACACGCGTACTGAACACAACTTTGGATGGCATTAATCCGGTGCAGCGTCTCGACGGGCAAACGACCGCCTGGGGGTCTGCCGGAGGAAGAGCAACGATCGACCGGTTGTCGATCTACGTCGAATCGCCCGACGCCCTGGACGCCACGGTGAACTTCACCGGAACCAACTGGCGCGTGCGCAATTTCCAGGTCGCGGGAGACGATCATATCACGCGGCTGGTCGATCTCGACAACGGCGCGGGGCGCGAGATCGAATACCTGAACCTTGGCTACAATTCCGTCGTCAATCTGACCTCCACCAAGTTCCGCTACATGAGCGGGTGGGACGGGGATCTGCACGACATCACGCTCGGTCCCGAGAATGCATGGGCGCACTGGATGAACCTTGGCGCGCTGGTCAACAAGGTCGATACCGCGGTTGGCTGGATCGGCGGCATGGACATCTACCGGGGCCGGGGAGAGATCACGGTGCGGGGCGGTTTCGGCACCATGGATATGGGGGAACTGGACGACAAGATCGTCGTGGACGGTGGCGAGGTGTTCTCGGCGTCGATGCAAGCCGGAAACGACACCACCATCCTGCGAAACGGCGGCCGGATCGAACTTCTGAACGATTTCGGCGGGAATGCCACGGTCACGGTCAACGACGGCAGCCGGATCGTCAACTTCCGCGGTGGCGACGGCGACGTGAAGATGACGCTCAACGGCAGCGGCCGGGTCGAGACGGCCGCGGTCTTCAACTCGGACTTCACGTTCAAGTCCGCCGACGGGTGGACCCGAACGATATCCGGGCACAACGTGGCGTCCGACATCATCGTCGGGGCAGGCGGCGCGGGCGCGATCAAGTTCACCGCCGACACGCAACAGGCCCACAAGATGGTTTTGAACGGTTATGTCGGCACGATAGACACGACGGACAATCCCACCAACGGACTGGACGACCAGAGGGCCAACGTAACCGTCAACGGCGGCGCCGGCGGTCTGTACCTCGGAAACGGCAACGACGTCGTGCAGACCGGCGCGGTGTTTGTCGGCGTGATCGCGACGACGGGTGGCAATGACATCGTCCGGGTCGGTACCGGGGGCAGCGAGCTTGTCTCGACCGCGGGCGGCAACGACAAGGTCTTCACGAAGGCCGGCGGAGTCTCCACGATCGGCACCGGCGAGGGCACCGACAAGGTCTACCTGGGTGTGGGTGGTGCGGACATCGTTCGGACAGGCGAAGGCAATGACCTGATTGTCGTGCGCGAAATGGCTGGAACGAACATCGTTTCGATACATGGCGGCAGCGGCGTCGATACCCTCAGTTTCAAGCCGTTCAAGAGTGCCGTCACCTTCTCGCTCGACGTGTTCGGCCAGTATCAGAACGTTTCGGGAGCCGCGCCCACCGATCTGACTCCGGCAAAGGGCTGGTTCGCGGAAGGCGGGATCGAGAACCTGATCGGTGGCGTGAAGAACGACCACCTGACCGGCGACAGCAATGCCAACCGGCTCCAGGGCGGCAAGGGCAGCGACACGCTGGAAGGCGGCGGTGGCGATGACACGCTGTTCGGCCAACTGGGCGCGGATATCTTCGTCTTCGGCGCGAACAGCGGCACCGACACCGTCAAGGACTATGTCGACAACGTCGACAAGCTGCGCATCGCCGACCATTCCGGCGGTTTCAAGTCGCTGGACATCTCCATATCGGCCGGGGACAAGGTCATCATCCACGACGGCGGCACGATCATCCTGGACGGCAAAGAGGGCGTGACCCTGACGGCATCGGATTTCGATTTCGTCTGATTCCGTGCAAGTTCCGGACCCTGTCGGATTTCGGGGTCCGGAGCGCATTTTCACTGATCATAACCTTGGCCACGTCTCGTGGCACCTTCGACGCCTGCGCCGCTACAATTGGCAAGCGCAGGGCACCAAATTGGGGAGTACGATCGAATGGCAACCATTGTTCACAACGTGACCTTCGACGGTATCAACGCCGTTCCGTATCTGCCGGGACAGGGATTTTTTCCGGCCGGGACGTCCATGGGATACTATTCCGTCTTTGTCGGTGACGGCATACTGTCCCCTACGGACGATTTCTTCGACGCGACAGCGAACCTCACCGGGACCGGATGGCGCATCAAGACGCTGCGCCTTGCCGGGGATGACAACCTCACGAAGATCGTCGATCTCGACAATGGCGGGGGCCGGCGCATCGACTTTCTCGAACTCGGCTACAATTCGGATGTGGAGCTCATTTCCACTACCGTCCGGCATATCTTCGGGTGGGATGGGGACAAGCACGAGATCACGCTTGGCAACGAGCATTCCAGCCATACCTTCTCGATCACGCTCTGGGCGAAACTGAACATCGTCACTACCGGCAACCGATGGGTCGCCAGCATCGACACCGGCGGCAGCGGGGCGGGCACGCTCAAGGATACGATCACCATCGGAGAGGGCGGGGCCGGGAACGTGAATACCGGTGTCGGCAACGACACGGTTGTCACGACCAGTGGATTTGTCCGCAGCATTGCCACGAACGATGGCGACGACACCATCCAGACGGGCACCAATTTCGTGCATTCCATCGCCTCGGGCAACGGCGACGACACCGTGCGTGTCGGGGGCGGCGCCTTCGCCATCAACACCTGGCAGGGCGACGACAAGGTGTTCACGACGGGTTTTGTCGATGGCATCGCCACGGGTGACGGCGCCGACGTGGTCCGCACCGGCACCGGCGGCGCCGGGGCGGTCACGACCGGCGAGGGCAACGACAAGGTCACGGCCGGAACGGGCTATGTCACGTTGATCGACACCGGCAACGGCAATGACGTGGTCGAAGCCGGAACCGGGGGTGTCGGCTTCATCCGGCTGGCGGGCGGCAATGACCGGGTGATCGTGAACGAGTTCAACCCGGAATACGGCGTCGTGCTCCAGGGCGAGGCCGGGACCGACACGATCGACTTCGGCAAGTTCTCGGTCGGCGTGACCTTCACGCTTGAAACCAGCGCGTACCAGAACGTCGCTGCGCCTGCGGGCGGCACCGGCAAGGGGAATGTTTCCGCCGATCTTTTCGAGAACCTCTGGGGCACGTCGAAGGGGGATGTGCTGACGGGCGACGGGTCGGCAAATGTCCTTCTCGGCAAGGGCGGCAACGACAGCCTCGACGGCCTTGCCGGCAACGACAAGCTGAACGGTGCCGCGGGAAGCGACACGCTGAAGGGCGGCGAGGGTCGCGACACGCTGCTTGGCGGCGGCGGCAACGACACGCTTCAGGGCGACGGGGGGAACGACACCCTGCGGGGGCAGGCGGGGCGTGACGTGTTTGTCTTCGGCGCGAACAGCGGGACGGATACCGTGAAGGACTACGCCGACGGCACCGACAAGTTGCGCATCGCCGACCATGTGGGAGGCTTCGCCGCGCTCGACATCTCGCGCGGGGGCGGGAACAAGATCATCGCGCACGACGGCGGCACGATCGTTCTTGAAGGCAAGGCAACGGTGACGCTGACGGCGTCGGACTTCGACTTCGTCTGACGGCCAAGGCGCGGGCAGCTTCAGGACATCAGGTCGCCCAGGCCGCTCCAGACCAGGCGGATCGCCAGCAGGATCAGCACCGCGTCGAGCGCCAGCTTGAACCGGCGGTCGTCCATCCGGTTCAGCAGGCTGCGCCCGGTGAGCGTGCCGAGGAAGCCGGCGGCGATCATCGCGGCGCAGAAGGCGCCCCATTCGGCGAAGGCAAAGCCCAAGAGCCCGAAGGCGACGATCTTGACCGCGTGCTGCACCACCATCAGCGCGGCGTGAGTCGCCACATGGGCATGGCGCGGCAGCGCCTGCGACTTGGTGAAGGTGGCGACGAAGGGCCCGGTGGCGCCGAAGAACATGGTCAGGAAGCTCGACACCAGGCCGACCGCAAAGGGCCAGTTGCGCACGCCCTGCGGGGCCTTCGCCAGCACCGACCAGGCGATAAAGGCGCCGACGCCGATCTGGACCCAGGCGGGCGGAAGGTTCACCGCGACCATGCCGCCCAGCGCGACGCCCAGCAGTGATCCTCCGGCAAAGGCGGGCAGGGCGGGCCAGTAGACATGGCGCAGCATCAGCGCGGCGCGGCCCGAGTTCGAGCCGAGCTGGATCACCCCATGTGTCGGGATCAGCGCGGCGGGCGGCACCAGCGTCGCCATGATCGCCAGCAGCATCGCGCCGCCGCCGATGCCGAAGGCGACGGTAATCAGCGATCCGGCGAAACTGGTGAGGATCAGCAGAGCGAACACCAGTTCGGTCATGCCTTCGGGCAGGAGGATCGGGGGGATCATGGGGATCTCGGGCTGAGTCGGCTGTATTGTATGCCGTAGTATACCGTTCTTGCGGGACAGCCAAGGGTCCGAACGCGGTTGCCGTCCCGGGAAATTCTTGCGACACCGCTGGGCGAAAGAGAGAGGTGGGCATGGTCTGGCGCAACGCGCTCTGGGGCGGGTTCTTTGCGGGCATCCTGGCGTCCTGGGCGGTGCTCTATTCGATGAGCACCGGCATGGGGCTGGACTTGATCGGCCGTCCCGATGCGGCGGCCGGGATGATGCGGACCATGGATCCGGGCATGGACATGGACATGCCGATGGCGCGGTTCTGGCCGCTGGCGGGAATGTGGGCGCTGATGATGGCGGCGATGATGCTGCCGACGATGGTGCCGACGCTGGCGACCTACGAGGATCTGATGGCCTCGGCCAATGGCTCGCGCGCGGGGTGGCTGGGCGTGCTGGCGGGATACTCCATCGTCTGGGGCCTCTTCGCGCTGGGGATCGCGGGGGTGCAGCTGGCGCTGCTGCACGGCGGCGTGATCGACATGCTGGGCATTGCCCGGTCAAGCTGGTTCGCGGGCGGGCTGCTGGTCGTCGTGGGGTTGTTCCAGTTCAGCCGCGCCAAGGCGGTCTGTCACGGCGTCTGCCACAGCCCGATGGGCTATTTCCTGGGCAATTGGCGGCCCGGCGCGGCAGGTGGGCTCAGGATGGGTCTTGGCCTGGGCGCCTATTGCGCCGGGTGCTGCTGGGGCTTCATGGCGCTTGGTTTTGTCGGGGGGATGATGAGCCTCTTGTGGATGGGGCTGGCGACTGTTTTCATGGTGATGGAGAAACTGCCGCAGATCGGCCACCGCGTGGTGAAACCGATGGGCGTGGCGCTGGTCCTGGCCGGCGTGGCGCTGGTGCTGGCGATGGAGGGATAAGACATGGCGACCAACCGACTGCCCGAAGCCGACCGCCTGCCGGTCAGCCAGCGCATCGACAGCCGGATGCCGAACCCCAAACGGCGCGAGGCGACACCGACGAACTGGGCGATCAAGGGCGAGCTGTTCCTCAACTGCTCGTGCGAGGTGTTCTGCCCCTGCGTCGTCTCGCTGGGGGCCGCGCCGCCGACCGAGGGGCATTGCCACGCCTGGATGGGGATCATCATCGACGAGGGGCATTACGAGGGCGAAAGCCTGTCGGGGCTGAACGTCGGGCTGCTGGTCGACATTCCGGGGCGGATGGGCGAGGGGCAGTGGAAGGTCGCGGCCTATGTGGACGAACGCGCCAGCGGCAAGGCCTATCACGGCATCCTGCAGATCTTCAGCGGGCAGGCGGGGGGTACCACCGGCCTGTTCACCATGCTGGTGAGCGAGATCATCGGGGCCGAACGCGCGCCGGTGCAGATCGAACGCGACGGGCTAAAACGGCGCATCAGCATCGGGCGGCGCATCCAGGGCGAGATCGAGATGATCGCGGGCAAGGATCCGGAGCATCCGGTGATGGTCTCGAACTCGAAATACTGGATGGGGCCGGACATCATCGTGGCGAAGGGGCTGAAATCGAAAGTGCGCGACTATGGCCGGGTCTGGGACTTCGGCGGCAAGTCGGCCGAGGTCTGTCCGATCGACTGGCACGGTCCCAAATGATCGACGCCGCCTATGCCGTGACGATGGCGCGGTACAATCGTTGGCAGAACAGCCAGTTGCAGGGGTTTCTTGAGCGTCAGCCCGCGGGCGAGCTGGTGCTGGAGCGGGGAGCGTTCTTCGGGTCGATCCTCAAGACGCTGAGCCATCTCTGCTGGGGCGACCACATCTGGCTGTCGCGGTTCGACGGGGGTTCGGCCCCGCCGGTGGGCGCGGCAGAGAGCGTGAGCTATGCGGGTGATCTGGACGCCTGGGTGCGGCTGCGCGAGGAGCTTGACGCGCGCATCCTGACCTGGGCGCGGGGCCTCGGCGACCTGTCGGGCGACCTGACCTGGTATTCCGGCGCGGCGGGGCGCGAGGTGAGCAAACCGCTTGCCGAACTGATCGTGCATTTCTTCAACCACCAGACCCATCACCGGGGACAGGTACACGCGATGCTGACGGCAACGGGGTCGAAGGCCCCGGTCAGCGACCTGTTCCTGATGCCCGAATAACAGGAGAGACAGATGTTCAACGCGCTTGTGGTCGACAAGGACGAGGCCAGCGGCAAGACCAGCGCCGCCGTCAAGCAGATCGGGCTGGATGACCTGCCCCATGCCGAGGTGACGGTGGCGGTCGACTATTCCACGGTGAACTACAAGGACGGCCTGTGCATCGGCCCCGGCGCGGGGCTGGTACGCAAGTATCCGCATGTGCCGGGTATCGACTTTGCCGGGACGGTCGAGTCCTCGGACGACGAGCGTTACAAGCCCGGCGACAAGGTGGTGCTGACCGGCTGGCGCGTGGGCGAGGCGCATTGGGGCGGTTACGCCCAGAAGGCGCGGGTCAAGGCGGATTGGCTGGTGCCGCTGCCGGACGGGTTGTCGGCGAAACAGGCGATGGCGGTGGGCACCGCCGGGCTGACCGCGATGCTGGCGGTGATGGCGCTGGAGGATCACGGGCTGAAGCCCGGTCACGGCCCGGTGCTGGTGACGGGTGCTGCGGGGGGCGTCGGCTCGGTCGCGGTGGCGTTGCTTGCCAACCTCGGGCACGAGGTGGCGGCGGTCACGGGGCGACCCGAGACGGGCGATTACCTGAAGTCGCTCGGCGCGACGCAGATCGTTGCGCGGGAGGAGCTGACCGAGGTGACGAAGAAGCCGCTGGAAAGCGAGCTTTGGGCGGGCTGCGTCGATGCGGTGGCGGGGGCGATGCTGGGGCGCGTGCTGAAGCAGATGAAATACGGCTCGTCCGTCGCGGCCATTGGCCTCGCCGGCGGCGCGGGGATCGAGGGGGCGCTGATTACGCCGTTCATCCTGCGGGGCGTCAACCTGCTGGGCATCGACAGCGTGATGCAGCCCTACGACAACCGCCTGCGCGCCTGGAAGCGGATCGCCGAGGATCTGCCGATGGACAAGCTCGAGGCGATGGTGCAGCCCGCGACGCTGTCGGACCTGCCGAGGCTGGGCGCGGACATCCTGAAGGGCCAGGTCAAGGGCCGCGTCGTCGTCGACGTGAACGCCTGACACGGGCCGACCGCCCAAAGCGGCATCGCGAATGTCGCTTTTGTATGCACTTGCGCCGCAGCGACACCCGCGCTGCGGCATTCTGCCGCTAGGTTGAGCGCCAAGGTTGTTCGTGCGACAACCGGAAGGGGACGGGGCGAGGGGACAACAAGGCCAACAGGCCGGTCCGGGCGCCCTTGGGTCAGACAATACCATCAGATGCGCCCCAGGGTGCATGACGTCCTCCGGAGCGATGCCCGGCGGCACGGGCAACGCCTTGCCGCGGGCTTGATGAAACCATCAGAGGAGACAACCATGTCCGATGCAACCAACGATCAGGGCATTCCGGGGCCGGAGGGCCCCGCGAACATCATCGAGACGGACTATACCGTCGGCCAGCACAACATCGACGGCAAGGTCGGCCCCTTCGGCTTTGACATCCACAACCCGGTGTTCCTGATCTCGGGCCTCGCCATCGTCGCCTTCGTGTTCTACACGCTGGCGCTGCCCGAACAGGCGGGCGCCGGATTCAGCTGGCTGTTCAGCGCGGTGACGAAGGGGTTCGACTGGTTCTTCCTTGGCGCGGCCAATGTCTTCGTGATCTTCTGCCTGCTGCTGATTGTCACCCCGGTCGGTTCCGTCCGCCTGGGCGGCGCGGAGGCGCGGCCCGATTACTCCTACATCGGCTGGTTCGCGATGCTCTTCGCGGCAGGCATGGGCATCGGGCTGATGTTCTTCGGCGTGCTGGAGCCGGTCTATCACATGGCCATCTCGCAGCCGCTGGGCGTGCCCTCGCCGTTTGACGCGGATGGCAACATCATCCCCGAGAACGTCGAGGCGGCCAAGCGCATGGGGCTGGCGGCGACGATCTTCCACTGGGGCCTGCACCCCTGGGCGATCTATGCCGTGGTCGCGCTGGCGCTCGCCTTGTTCAGCTACAACAAGGGCCTGCCGCTGACGATCCGGTCGGCTTTCTACCCGATCCTGGGCGAGCGGGTCTGGGGCTGGTGGGGCCACGTCATCGACACGCTGGCGGTCTTTGCGACGCTGTTCGGCCTGGCGACCTCGCTGGGTTTCGGCGCGCAGCAGGCCAATGCGGGGCTGAACCACGTCTTTGGCATCCCGGTGGGGCCGACGACGCAGGTGATCCTGATTTCGCTGATTACCTCGATTGCGACGATCTCGGTGATCCGGGGGCTGGACGGCGGCGTCAAGGTGCTGTCGGAAATCAACATCGGCATTGCCGCGCTGCTGCTGGTCTTCGTGCTGCTGGCCGGGCCGACGCTGCTTATCCTGACCGACTTCGGGCAGGGGCTGGTGGCCTACCTGGCCGAGATCGTGCCGCTGTCCAACCCCGTGGGTCGCGAGGATACCGGGTTCGTGCAGGGCTGGACGTCCTTCTACTGGGCCTGGTGGATCAGCTGGTCGCCCTTCGTCGGCATGTTCATCGCCCGCGTCAGCCGGGGCCGCACCGTGCGCGAGTTCGTGACCTGCGTGTTGATCGTGCCGAGCCTCGTCTGCGTCCTGTGGATGGCCGTCTTCGGGGGCGTGGCGATCGACCAGGTGCTGAGCGATCCGGCGACGAGCCAGGTCAAGGCGCAGGTGATCGACGCCTACAACCCGCCGCTGTCGCTGTTCGCGATGCTGGAGGGGCTGCCGCTGTCCAACATCACCTCGGTGATCGGGATCGTGCTGGTGATCGTGTTCTTCGTGACATCCTCGGACTCCGGTTCGCTGGTGATCGACACCATCACGGCGGGCGGCAAGGTCGATGCGCCGCTGCCGCAGCGGGTGTTCTGGTGCGTGTTCGAAGGGGCGGTGGCCATCGTGCTGCTGCTGTCGGCGGGGGGCTTGCAGTCGCTGCAATCCATGGTGATTTCCACCGGCCTGCCGTTCACGGTTGTCCTGCTGCTGATGTGCTGGGCGATCTGGAAGGGGCTGCGGTCGGAACCCCGGTAAGGGTTTGACCGGATGGAACGGCCCCGCGGCTTGCGCTGCGGGGCCGTTTCGTATTTCAGTGCGGCCATGACACTCGACATCGACTTCGTGCGGGGCCAGTTCCCTGCCTTTTCCGAGCCTGCCTTGCAGGGTATCGCGCATTTCGAGAACGCGGGCGGCTCCTACGCCTGCGGGCAGGTGGTGGACCGCCTCACGCGCTTCTACCGCGAGCGCAAGGTGCAGCCCTACGGGCCTGCGGACCCGACGCGCCTCGGCGGCGAGGAGATGGACGAGGCGCGCAGCCGCATGGCGGCGATCCTGGGTGTGACGGCGGAGGAGTTGAGCTTTGGCCCCTCGACCAGCCAGAACACCTATGTGCTGGCGCAGGCGTTCCGGCAGTGGATGAAGCCGGGCGAGGCGATTGTCGTCACCAACCAGGACCACGAGGCCAATACCGGCGTCTGGCGGCGGCTGGCAGCGGATGGGATCGAGATCCGCGAGTGGAAGATGGACCCGGAGACCGGGCACCTGAACCCGGACGCGCTGGAAGACCTGCTGGACGAATCCGTGCGGCTGGTCTGCTTTCCGCATTGCTCGAACGTGGTGGGCGAGATCAATCCGGTGACAGAGATCACCGCGCTGGCCCATGCCGCCGGGGCGTTTGTCTGCGTCGACGGCGTCTCTTACGCGCCGCACGGGTTTGCGGACGTGGGGGCGCTGGGGCCGGATATCTACCTGTTCTCGGCCTACAAGACCTATGGCCCGCACCAGGGGCTGATGGTCATTCGCAAGACGCTGGGCGAGATGCTTCCGAACCAGGGGCATCACTTCAACGGCGGCTCGCTTTACAAGCGGTTCACGCCGGCCGGCCCGGATCACGCGCAGATCGCGGCCTGTGCGGGCATGGCGGATTATGTCGATGCGCTGGCGGACCACCACGGCGCGCCGGCGGGCAAGGCATCGAAGCGCGGGGCCTTCGTGCATGACGCGATGCGGGCGCGGGAAGTGGCGCTGCTCCAGCCGCTGCTGGACGCGGTGAAGGCGCGCAATGCGGTGCGGCTGATCGGGCCGTCGGACGCGCGGCTGCGCGCGCCGACGGTGACGCTGGCGCTGACCGGCGACCCGGTCGCGGTGAACGCGGAACTGGCGAAGCGGGGCATCATGGCCGGGGCGGGCGACTTCTACGCGCAGCGCGCTCTGGGGGGTGTCGGGGTGGATGCGGCGAAGGGCGTTCTGCGTCTCAGCTTCACGCATTACACCTCTGAGGCGGAAGTGGCGAAACTGCTGGACGCGCTTGACGACCTGTTGTGATCCATGAGGCCACGGCCCCCGTATCCTGTTGAAAGGATGGGGCATGGCTGACAGATCTCCGATACTTCTGTGGTTCCGGCGCGACCTGCGGCTGGCCGATCACCCTGCCTTGAAGGCGGCGAGCGACAGTGGGCGGCCGGTGGTGCCGGTCTTCGTGCTGGATAGTGTGACCGAGAGCCTGGGCGCCGCGCCGAAATGGCGGCTGGGGCAAGGGCTGGAGGTTTTCTCGCAGTCGGTGGAGGCCAAGGGCAGCCGGTTGATCCTGCGCAGGGGCGACGCGCAGGAGGCGCTGCGGGCGTTGATCCGAGAAACCGGGGCGGGCGCGGTCTGGTGGTCGCGGCTTTACGATCCCGCAAGCGTCAGGCGTGATACCGCGATCAAGGCTGCCCTGAAGGAGGACGGGATCGACGCGCGGTCCTTCGGGGGGCACCTGCTGTTCGAGCCCTGGACCGTCGAGACCGGGCAGGGCGGCCCCTACAAGGTTTTCACGCCGTTCTGGAAGGCGGTGATGGGCCGCGATCCCGGGGCGCCAACCGGCGCACCGAAGCTGCGCGCGCCGGACAGCTGGCCGAAGTCGGACACGCTCGGCGACTGGCACCTGGGCGCCGCCATGCAGCGCGGGGCGGCCGTGGTCGCGCGCCACACGCAGGCGGGGGAAGGCGCGGCACAGGACCGGCTGGACTGGTTCCTGGACGGCGCGATCAACGATTACGCCGAGGCGCGCGACAGGCCCGGCGTGGACGGGACGTCGCGGCTGTCGGAATACCTGTCGCTGGGCGAGATCAGCCCGCACCGCCTCTGGGCCGCCGGTCAGCGTGCCGTGCAAGAGGGCAGGCGCGGCGCGGATACCTTCCTGAAAGAGCTGGGCTGGCGCGAGTTCGCCTATCACCTGATGTATCACACCCCGCGTATCCTGACCGACAACTGGCGCGCGGAATGGGACGCCTTCCCCTGGCGGCACGACGAGCGGCGGAAGGAGATCAGGGCCTGGAAGCAGGCGCGCACCGGCGTGCCCTTTGTCGATGCGGGGCTGCGCGAGATGTATGTGACCGGGCGGATGCACAACCGGGCGCGGATGGTGGTGGCCAGCTACCTGACCAAGCACCTGATGACCGACTGGCGCGTCGGGCTGCGCTGGTTCGAGGACTGCCTGACCGACTGGGATCCGGCCAGCAACGCGATGGGTTGGCAGTGGGTGGCCGGCAGCGGCCCCGACGCGGCCCCGTATTTCCGCGTGTTCAACCCGGTGACGCAGCTGGAAAAGTTCGACCCCCGGGGGATTTACGCGAAGACGTGGATTGCCGAGGGGCAAAAGGAGCCGCCCGAGACCGCCCGCGACTATTTCGCGGCGATCCCGGAACGCTGGGGCATGGCGGCGGATGACGCCTATCCCGAACCGGTGGTCGGCCTCGCCGAGGGGCGCGACCGGGCGCTGGCGGCCTATGCGGCGCGCGAGACGTGACTTGCCAGATCGGCAAATTGCAACAAATCATGAAGTGCTGCGCGATGGGGGGTGCGGGATGATCCTGACGGACACGAAAGGGCAGGCCAACCTGCCGCGTTACTTCGGCCATGCCTACGAGCGGCTGAAGCAGGTCAGAAACGGGCGGCTCGACATCCGGTTATCCGATGGCCGCGTGTTCCGCTGCGAGGGCGCGAACCCCGGCCCGGTGGCCGAACTGGTGGTGCATCACCCCGATATCTTTGCCCGGCTGGTGCGCGAGGGCGATCTTGGGTTCTGCGACGCCTATCTGGAAGAGTGGTGGTCCACCCCCGACCTGCAAGCCTTCATGGACCTGATCCACCAGCAGGGCGACGAGATCTACGACGGCTTTCCCGGCATGGGGCTGGTGCGCGCCTATGAGCGTCTGCGCTTCTGGCTGAAGCGCAACCACAAGGCGCAGGCGCAGAGGAACATCGCCTATCACTATGACCTCGGGAACGATTTCTACCGGCTCTGGCTGGACGAGACGATGACCTATTCCAGCGCGCTGTTCCGCACCGGGCAAGAGAGCACGGAGGCCGCGCAGCAGGCGAAATACGCCAGCATGGTCGACCAGATGGGCGCGAAACCCGGCGATCACGTGCTGGAGATCGGCTGCGGCTGGGGGGGCTTCGCGGAATATGCCGCGAGAGAACGGGGCTTGCGCGTCACCGGGCTGACGCTGAGCCGGGAACAGTTCAACTACGCCAGCCAACGTATTGCCGATGCGGGACTTTCCGACCGCGTTTCCTTCAAGCTGCAAGACTACCGCGACGAGAAGGGCCGCTATGACGGCATCGCCAGCATCGAGATGTTCGAGGCGGTGGGCGAGAAATACTGGCCAGTCTACTTCGAGACGGTGCGCGAGCGGCTGAAACCCGGGGCCAACGGGACGTTCCAGATCATCACCGTCTCGGACCGGCGGTGGGAGACCTATCGCAAGGGCGTCGACTTCATCCAGAAGCACATCTTCCCCGGCGGGATGCTGCCCAGCCCGATGGCGCTGCGCCGCCAGATCGAGGCGGCGGGGCTTGGCATCGTGCGTTCGGTCGAGTTCGGCAAGAGCTATGACATCACCCTGCGCCGCTGGCACGAGACCTTCAACGCCCGCTGGGACCAGATCGCCGCGATGGGTTTTGACAACAGGTTCCGGCGGATGTGGAATTTCTATTTGACTTCCTGCGCCGCCGCCTTCGAGAGTGCGACCGTCGACGTGACCCAGATCACGGTGTCGCGCCCCTCGTGATACGGAGCCCGGATGCCCGACGCCGCCCGCCTTGTCGCCGCCGTCAGCCTTGCCCTGCTGGCCTTCATCGTTTCGGGACAGATCATGCCGCTGATGCCGGAAGGCACCGATTTCGGCTATTTCACCTGGGTGAACATGGGGATCGGCGTGGTCTGCGGCTGGGTCATCATGGGCAAGCGGGCCGGGCGCGGGATCACCGGGGCGATCAACAACGGGATCACCGGCATGGTCGCGCTGGTGTTCTGGGGGCTTGTCGTGCAGGGCACTTACGAGATGGTGGGCAAGTCGATGCGCCGCCACTACGACGGACCGTTCGAGGCGATCGGGGCGATCTTCCAGATCGCCGTGAAATACGGGGCGGTGCTGTTGCAGGCGAATATCATCGGGACGCTGCTGGTGGGCGGCGTGCTGGCCGGTCTGGCGACGGAATACGCCTGGCGAACGTGGAAATAGTCCAGACCTTTCAGACAGGTGCGTGACGTGGCTGATCTGTTTTTCTATGGCACGCTGTGTCATGAGCCGCTGCTGGAGCGGGTCATCGGGCACGGCGCGGACGTGGCGCCCGCGCGGCTGGCCGAACACGCGGTCTACTGGGCGAAGGGCGAGGCCTTTCCGATGATCCGGGCCGAGGCCGGGGCCGCCGCCTCGGGGGTTCTGGCCCGGGGCCTGTCGGAGGAGGATGTCGCGCGGCTGGTGTTCTACGAGGGCGGGTTCGACTACGACCTCGCCCCGCGCGAGGTGACGCTGGCGGATGGGTCGCGCGCCGAAGCGCGGCTGTTCCTGCCGCACGGGCGCTGGGAGAGGGGCGCGCCCTGGGATCTGGCGGAGTGGCAACGCCGCTGGGCGCCGGTCAACATGGAGGCGGCGTCCGAGATCATGGCCTGGTATGGCCGCCTGACGCCGCAGGAGATGGTGCAACGCTTTGGCCCGATGCAGCGGCGGGCGGCGTCGCATGTGCTGGCGGCCCGGCGGCCAAAGGGCTTTGAACGGGACATTGCAAGGGACGTTCAGGTTTCCGCGCACCGGCGGGAATATGTCAACTTCTTCGCCGTGGACGAGATGGACCTGGCCTACCGCCGTCACGACGGGCAGATGAGCGCGGTGCTGAACCGTGCGGCGCTGAAGGTGGGCGAAGCCTCGGTCGTGCTGCCCTACGACCCGCGGCTGGACACGGTTCTGCTGGTGGAACAGTTCCGCGCCGCGGTCTTCATGGCGGGCGATCCGTTGCCTTGGGTCTGGGAGCCGGTGGCGGGACTGGTGGACGCAGGCGAAACGCCCGAGCAATGCGCCCGGCGCGAGGCGATGGAGGAAGCGGGGCTGACGCTCGACAAGCTCGAAGGTGCCGGGCAGGTCTATTCCTCGACCGGGTCTTCCACCGAGTTCCTGAACCTTTACATAGGGGTCTGCGACCTTTCTCACGTTCCTTCCGGCGGTGGCGGGCTGGTCAGCGAGGGCGAAGACCTGCGATCGCGCCTGTTCAATTTCGACGCGCTGCTGGCGGGGGTGGATGCCGAGCTGTTCCGCGACATGCCGCTGGTGACAACCGTGCTCTGGCTGGCAAGGCACCGCGACCGCATCCGTGCGCAGGCCGGTTGCGCTTGAGGTCGCCGCATCCCGGGGCTAGACCTTGGGGCAAACCTGAAGGGGGTATCCCATGCGCATCGCCCGCGACCTGGCCGAAGCCGTCGGCAACACACCACTGATCCGCCTGCGCCGCGTCAGCGAAGAGACCGGCTGCGAGATCCTCGGCAAGGCCGAGTTCATGAACCCCGGCCAGTCGGTCAAGGACCGGGCCGCGCTGTTCATCATCCGCGACGCCATCGCGCGGGGCGAGCTGAAGCCCGGCGGCACCATCGTCGAGG
>JAGRMS010000116.1 GCA_020441135.1 Pseudooceanicola sp. | reverse complement strand
CACGCCGGCCTTGCACTGGGCGATCACCAGGTCGGGGTTAGAAATGATGAACAACGGCGCCCCGATGACCGGCAGGCGCAGGCGGGACAGGGCTGGGGGGATGGTCAATGTTGTCTCCGGTCTTGGCTGTTTGGCGCGGAGCGTAGCGGGGCAGAGGGGGATGTAAAGGCATGTCGTGGCCGTGCTTGAAGGGCAAAAAAAGGGCTATCGCGCAGGCGCGGAGAGACCGTCCATAAATGGAGCTATGAAATTTGGCAACTCATCAGAAGATACTTCGAATTCATCTGAGAATGCGAGAAAGTCTCTTATCAAAATGGACGGTGCAGACACGACTGGTAGGGTAATCCTGTTGTCAGAAATACCGAAGATGGAGCCATCTATATCGGCCAACGCAACTGTGACATGAGACAGTTCTGGTCGCCAATTTGGATCATTGAGGACAATGGGGTTAAGGCCCGATCCAGGAGACCTGTCATACACAGCAACGTATGAAGGGAGGTCGCCGCCGGGTACAGTCCGCCAGTCCGGGTCGGTGGGAATGATAACTCCTTCTGGCGCCAAACTGTGCTTCCCCACCAAGTAGTAACTTTGTACATCGGTGGAGTGAATACGGCGAACCAGTGAGGTGGGGAGAGTCGGGACCGCAACAACGGCGAACCGTTCGGATGCAGGTAGAGCAGGAGGCGTCACCGTCACATCCGTCACTATTCCAGTTTCTTGTAGCTGGAACCCAAAGCCCGACAAAAATAGCAATTTTTCGCGTTCTTCATCAGCGATAGGGTAGCCAGCATATAATGACCCACTTGCGACAGAAGCTATGACTTTGTTGTGCAACATTGCAGCGAAGATAGATATTTTTACGCCTCGGCAAGTTGTGCTGGCAGCGTTGGCGGACTCAAAGTCGACGAAAACGTCATTGCTAGATGCGTCAAAATCATCTTCAAGCTGGTAATAACCGCAATCCGAATCCGGAGGTCGCCGGAAGAAGAACTTTACAGTGCTTTTTCCATTCTGTTCTGAAAACTTTCTCATCCTTCGAAGTGCTACAATCGATAGATCCTCGTTCGAGTAGCCCTCTTCCAGAAGCGTTCTTTCCGCCCGCTCCATTGTCCTGTGCGACAAGTAAAGGGCTTTCGATCCGTCTGAATATGTATCGTCTCGGCCATAACACGAGTCTGAATCATGGTAGTAGCGAACGTCCGTGCATCTAGCATCCCCCCGCTCCGGGATGGTAATGAGCAGAAGGACAATTAAGTGCGCGGCAGCAAAATATCGTCCGCATCGACCTGATCGCCGTTGACCACGAAGTTCACCCGCAACAGTCTCGGCCCGGAAAGCTGGTCGCATTTTGTTTGGTTCGATCCTTGGCAAACGCGATAAACTATTTGTGAGAAACGTATAGTGCCTTTGGAAACATCTCTCAAGCCTGTATCAAGCGCAATCTCGATAGGCTGGCCGAGTATTACTGGATCATCGTTCGATTCGAAAACCGGTTGGACCGTTAGTTGATCAGGCTCCGAGAATACTGAGCCATCCAAGGACATGACCAAAGTGCCGTCTGCGTCAAGGTTTACGTCGAATCCGCTAAGTCGTTTCTGCAACTGCTGAAGCTCAACTTGGAGGAGCTGGTTCTCCTTGTTCGACATGTAAGTCAAGGTGCCGAAGAGGACGGTGGCTACGGTAGCCACTCCAGCCCAAAATGTTGACCAAGCCATGACAATATCTCCTTCGCGCAGGCTCAGTATCCGACAGTGATTATGATAGTCTTAATTTAATGCACTTACATAGCACGATGACCGACAAAATCAATCACCCAGACCGATGGCGGGGCGGAACCTCACCCACCCCTCGCGCGTTTGTTAGCCGAACGTCAACGAACGCCGGGAACCGTCCTCATGTATACAATTCTCATCATCCTGCTCGTCCTGCTTCTCATCGGAGCGCTGCCCACCTGGGGTTATTCCCGTGGCTGGGGCTACGCGCCCTCGGGCGGGCTCGGGCTGATTCTGCTCATTCTGGTCATCCTGCTCCTCATGGGGCGCATCTAGGGAGACTGTCATGAAAGGGGCACTCGCCTGGCTGATCGGCATACCGATCCCGATCATCATCCTGCTCTACGTCTTCGACGTGTTCTGAGCGACAAGAAGGGGGCCTTTCCTGGCTCCCTTTTTTGGACGGGAAAACCTTTCTGGAAATCACTCCCATTGAAAATTTATAAATATCAATATCTTGACCCCCCGTCCTAGCTAGGACATTTATCAGGGCACCAGCGGTAGCCGTCCCGCCTCGTCCAGCAGCCAGGCGTTCCGGCCTTCGAACACCGCCGGATAGATCGGCCGCCCGTAGCCTGCGCCCCCGTCCAGATTGACGCGGTTGCCATAGTGAAACGGCATCTCGATCGCGGTATGGCCGTGAACCACCAGCCAGGGATGATCCCGGGGATCGTTCAGAAAGGCATCCCTGATCCACAGCAGATCGTCCTCGGTCTGCTTCGACAGCGGCGCACCTGGCAGAATGCCTGCATGCACCAGCAAGAGATCGCCCTCGTCGATGAAGGTTGGCAGCCCTTCCAGAAACGCCCGGTGCGCCGGCGGAACGCGCGCCCGCGCCTCGGCAAGCACTTCGAGCCGGGGTCTGTTCGCGGCGTCCTCAACGCCGTACGACTCCAGCGTCGCGGCGCCACCCAGACGCGGATGCATCCAGTCGAGCGACTTGTCCCTTATCCGGTCATCCTTTACCGTCCCCTCCGCCAGGAAACGCATGAACATCCTGTCATGGTTCCCCTTGACCGCTCGCCAGGGGCGCCCGGCAGCCATACCCGTCATCACCCGCTCGATCACGCCCCGGCTGTCCGGCCCGCGATCCTCGAAGTCACCCAGAAAGACGATCCGCGCCGCGTCGCCGCCATCCGCCGCGATCCATTGCAGCGCCTGTTCGAGGAATGCGATCTGTCCGTGGGTATCACCAATGACATAAAGGGGGGCGCTCACGATCATTCCACTTCAGTCCAGCCTCTTGCGCAGGCACAGAAGCCACGCCCGCATGCAATGTAGCCGCCCTCTGTAAAATTTTGTTGGGACCGTCAACCCTGCAACCGCAGCCGATTTCCTATCGGGCAAGGTCTGGCTCTTCGGATTCACGCGGCGAGCCTTTCGCTCGAAATCCGGGCTTGTCAACAACGGGCCAAGGGGGGGATGCTCGAACTCCACGAAATTCGATCTAGGAGGGGCCATGCCGATCGAGAGCTATACATCGAAACCAGAGGGACGCATCCCGAACAGTCGCTTCCCGTTGCTGATCCACCGCGGCGGCATTCCAGGCGGCGGTGAAGGAGCCCTGAAGGCGCGGTTCCGCGAGAACGGCTGGAGCAATAACTGGAGCTATCCCGGGGTCTATCACTATCCTCATTTCCATTCGACGAGCCACGAATGCCTTGGCTGCGCGCGAGGATGGATGGAGTTCTCGCTTTCGGTTGGTCCTGGCGGCTGGACGCGTGTCCGGGTGGAGGCGGGCGATGTGATCGTGATGCCTGCAGGCGTCAGCCATGAACAGGTCGGAGCGTCGGAGGACATCATGATGTGCGGCGGCTACGCAGGCGGTCGGGACTGGGACAATGTTCAGGAAGCCCATCTCAGCGAGGAACTCTATCGCGCCGCATGCAAGCGCATCATGATGTTGCCGATTCCCGACCGCGACCCGGTGACGGGACAGCCGATGACGGAGTGGCTGGAGGCGCCGTCCTCGGTCGATGGCGGCTGGAACGACTGGCGCGACGGACTCGATGCGAACGGCTGAGGCGCAAGGAGCGGACAGGCCGGAGGGCCTCGCCGTCTTCTCGCACAACTCGGGCAGGTTGAGACGCGGGCGGCGTCTGGATCGCGGTTTCAGCGCAGAGGTGTTGGGCTGATGGCAAGATTGGTGGAGCCTAGGGGGATCGAACCCCTGACCTCTTGCATGCCATGCAAGCGCTCTCCCAGCTGAGCTAAGGCCCCATCGTGCGCGGCTGTCTATGCGCAACACCGGGCGGGATCAAGGGTAAAATTCCCGCCCGGCGGCAGTTTCAGACTTACTCGTCGTCGTTGCCGGCAACGCCGTGGATGTCGTCGAGGGAGACGTCATCGTCGTCCTCTTCCTCGAGCAGTTCATCACCCAGATCGACTTCGACATCATCATCGTCGTCATCGTCCAGCACGACGTCGTCGTCCCGGTCGGCGCGCTTGGACTTGGCCGAGGCGGCGTCTTCGTTGTCGGCGGCGATCATCCGCGCGCGGCTGAGATCGAGCTCCACCACCTCGCCCGTGTAGGGGCTGACGATGGGCGACTTGTTGAGGTCGTAGAAACGCTTGCCCGTCGTCGGGCAAAGCCGTTTCGTACCCCATTCTTCCTTGGGCATGAATATCCCCTCGATTATGGCTTGAGTCGGTGCGACGATTCCGGTCACGTGCCACAGGACGTGGGAACTGTCAAAGCCTTTGGCAAGGGGGTGGGAATGGGCGAGCATCTGTTGCCGGGCGTGCCTCCGGTGCCGGTTCTGCTGCGGCGGTCGACGCGGGCGCGGCGGATGACGCTGCGCATTTCGCGGCTGGACGGGCGGGTGACCTTGACGCTGCCCAAGGGTGTCTCGGACTCACGCGCCATGGCCTTTGCACGCGAGAAGGAAGGGTGGATTCGGGGGCACCTGGACCAGCGCCCGGCGCTGGAGACGGTGGGGCCGGGAACTTTGCTGCCGGTCGAGGGCGTGTTGCGGCGGGTGGTCCCGGCGAAAGGGAAGCGGATCCTGCTGGGTGCGGACGAGATCGGCGTGCCGCCGGGGCCGGAGGGGCCACGGCTGGCGGCCTGGCTGAAGGTTCTGGCACGCGAGCGGCTGGCGGCGGCGGCGGACCGGCACGCGGCGGCACTGGGACGGCCCTACCGGCGGATCACCCTGCGCGACACCCGGTCGCGCTGGGGTTCCTGCACCTCGGACGGGTCGCTGATGTTCTCCTGGCGGCTGGCGATGGCGCCACCGGAGGTGCTGGACTATGTCGCGGCGCACGAGGTGGCGCACCTGGCCGAGATGAATCACTCCCCGGCGTTCTGGGCGGTGGTCGAACGGCTCTACGGACCGGGATACACCCCGGCACGGGCCTGGCTGAAGGGCGAGGGGAACGCGCTGCACCGCTTTTCCTTCGAGGCGGCCTGATGCTGCCGCGTTCAGCCGATCTGCTGCCGACCGCGCACGACCGGGTCTACCGGGCGTTGCGGGCGCGGATCATGCATGGCGAGATCGCGCCGGGGCAGGCGCTGACGCTGCGCGGGATCGGCAAGGACTACGGCGTGTCGATGACGCCCGCGCGCGAGGCGCTGCGGCGGCTGGTGGCCGAAGGGGCGTTGTCGCTGTCGTCCTCCGGCCGCGTGACGACGCCGGAGCTGTCGAACGAGCGGATCGAGGAACTGGCTTCGCTGCGTGCCTTGATCGAGGTGGAACTGGCCAGCCGGGCCTTGCCGCGTGCCTACAATGCGCTGATCGAGCGGTTGCAGGCGATCAACGCGACCATCGGCGAGGTGATCCTGACGCGCGACGCGGTAGGTTATATCCGCACCAATCTGGAGTTTCACCGGACGCTGTATCTCCGGGCGCAGGCCCCGGCGATGCTGGCGATGACCGAGACGGTCTGGCTGCAGCTTGGCCCGACGATGCGGCAGCTTTACAGTCGGTTACGCCGCACCGACCCGCCACATTACCACAAGCTGATCATCGCGGCATTGAAGGCAGGGGACGAACCGGGATTGCGGTTGGCCGTGCGGTCGGATGTCACGCAGGGGCTGCGGATGCTGGCCAATTGACTGGATCGGCGTAGGTAAAGCGCATGATCCTTGACGTGTTCATCGTTCTGGCGGTGCTGGCCACCGCGGGCCTGCTGCTTTGGCCGCGACTGTCGGGGATGCGGCTGTGGCGGGCTGCAATCACGCCGCTTGCCTCGATCATCGGCAGCGGGTTCCTGGTGCTTGGACCAATCCTCGAGGCGTCCTATGGCTGGCTGGCACCTGCCGTCATGGCCGCGTTGTGCCTAGGCGCGTGGGTGTTCGGCGCGGCAATCCGCAGCAACATTGCGCGTCGGGGCGAACGGGATGAGGCACCGCCCTTGGAGGCGCAGCTCGAGCGCGCGGCGTCCTGGGTGCTGGCCGGTGCCTATGTCATCTCGGTCGCATATTACCTCAATCTCTTCGGGGCGTTCGGCGTACGGCTGACATCTTTCGATTCCACCTTCAATGCCCAAGTTCTGACCAGCCTCGCCTACGGTGTCATTCTGGCGGTTGGGTGGACCAAGGGTTTTGGCGCGCTGGAGCGGATGGAGCAGGTCTCGGTCGGCATCAAGCTGGCGATCATCGCGGGACTGCTGGTGGGTCTCGGCTGGCATTTCCTGTCGGTGGCCCGGGAAGGCGACCTGGTGGTGCGAGCACCGCAGGAGCAAGGATGGGACGCGATCACTTTGGCATTTGGCCTGGTCGTGACCGTTCAGGGGTTCGAAACCTCGCGCTATCTGGGCCGGATCTATGACGTCGAGACACGGATTCGCTCGATGCGTCTGGCGCAGTTGCTGGCTGCGGCGATCTACATGACCTACATCGTGCTGCTGGCCTACAGTGTCGATACCACCGGGGCGGAGCTGACCGAAACCTCGATCATCGCCATGATGCAGGTGGTCGCGCCGGTGTTGCCGCTGCTGCTGGTAGTGGCGGCCCTCAGCGCGCAATTCAGCGCGGCGGTGGCGGATACGGGCGGTGCAGGCGGGTTGGTCGGCGAGTTGACAGCCGGGCGGCTCAGCCCGCGCAACGCCTATGGCCTGCTGGTCGGGCTGGGGCTGGCGCTGACATGGACATCAGATGTTTTTGCCATCATCAGCTATGCCTCGCGCGGCTTCGCGCTTTACTACGCGCTGCAATCGGGGATTGCTTGCGTCGGGAGCAAGTCAGCGCGCGGGCGTGTCGGGTTTGGCGCTCTGACGGTTTTGGGCGTGGCGATCACCCTGTTCGGGGTGCCGGTGGAATAGGGATTGCGCCGCGCGTTGCGCGTCGCCCGGGCAGGGGGCTTCGCCCCCTAAATCCCCGGATCATGCGATGATCTGCGGCCAGAGCGCGGCATTGGCGCGGGAGAAGGCACCGAGGTGGCCTACCTTGCGCAACCCTTGACCGCGCGGGTCGATCACGCGGTAGCGGCTCTGTTCAACGCCGTAGACCCCGACCAGCTTCGCCGTGCTGACCGGTGGGCAAACCGGATCGTCGGCCAGCGCGATCAGGTCGGCCTTAGCGGCCGAGCGGTGCCATTTCGGCTGGGGCAGAGAGCGTCCGAGTTCGGGAAAGTAGGCGTGCGGATGGGTGCACCATGCGCGCCACTGCCAGTAGGCGGCGGCGGGCAGGTCCGGGCCGAAGCCGGTCAGGCGACCGGGCAGGTAGCCGAGCAGTTTCACCAGGGCCGGGACATGTCCGAACCAGAACAAGCGGGCCAGTCCCTGATATGGCCAGGGATGATCCCCGTGGTGGACGAGGCCGCTGGCCACCGCGATCATCCGCTCGATATCCTCGATCCCGTCCTGCATCGGCATCAGCATTCCGCCCAGCGAATGGCCGATCACCCAAAGCGGCACTCCGGGCAGGCGTCGACGCATTTCAGCGCGGGCGGCGGGCTGGTCGATCATGGCCCAATCGGCCATCGTCGCTTTCGAGGTCTTCGGGTGCGCGGTCGCCGAGCGACCGAAGTCGCGGTAGTCCCAAGTCAGGCAGGCAATCGCCTGGGTCTCGGCCAGCCACATCGCGAAGGCCCGGTAGAAGCCCTGCGGAACGCCGGTGGCGCCGTTCAGCACTACGGCGGCCCGTGGCGGCGACGGAGGCAGGTAGAGCACCCCCTGCAGGATTGCGCCCTCGGCAGGGAAGGAAATCGCCTCGGGCGCGGCACTGCCCGCCTGTGGTTCCGTTGTCTGCATGTCGAGCATGATCTGTCTCCGTCGCGCTTCTGGAGGCCGGACCGGGTCTAGACCGATCGGTCTAAACGGGACACTGGACCAATTGGTCCATTCCTGTCAAGAGTGTCGTCATGACCGACCGCCCCCTGTCCACGAAGGAACGTCTGATCCGTACCGCCGCCGAGCTGTTCCGGCGGCGCGGCTACAGTGGCGTGGGGGTGGCGGAGATACTGGAGGCGGCGAATGCGCCGAAGGGGTCGCTGTATCATCACTTTCCGAACGGGAAGGCGGATCTAGCGCAGGCGGCGGCGGTGTGGTCCTCGGACGGGATGCTAAGGATCATCGCGGCGTCGTTCGAGCCGGCTCTCTCATTCGAGGAGGGGTGCCGGACCCTGTGTTACAAGCTGGCGAAGCTGTTCGATATCTCGGGGCTTTGGGAGACCTGCCCGATTGCGGGGGCGCTCACGGACGGGCCGGAGAATACGGCGTTCCGGGAGCTGAGCCGACACCTGTTCGACGGGTGGATCGCGGAGTTCGAGCATCATGCGATGCGGTTCGGGGCCTCGCCGGAGGAGGCGCGGCGGAAGGCGGAGCACTTCTTCATCCTGATGCAGGGGGGGTGGGATCTGGCCCGGTCGCGGCGGGATTCAGATATCATGCGCAGGTTGCCCCTGCCGGGGTAGCGGGGCCGGCGGGGCAAGCCCCGCCCTACGAAAGTCCTGGCGCCGCGATGAGATCGCGCCTGCGGCGCGAGCCTCCGGCGGGGATGTTCTTCAGCAAGAAGAAGATGCAGGCACCCTCGTTGCTGGGCGGACATTGCTGCCCGGCGAACGTGACGGGTCGGCCCGAGGTTCAGCGGGGCGGCAAACGCTCGAACAGGGGCAGGCCATCGGCGACTATGTGGAATGGCTGCCTGTCCACCGTATAGATCGCAATTCGCGGGGCGCCGTAGGCCGTGGAGGGGTCGTCCAGCGTGCCGACCTTCAGCACGACCTGCTCGCGCCCGATCAGGCGGGTGAGGATGTGGGTGCCGCATGTGCGACAAAATTCGCGGGTGACGGGGTGGGGAAGGTCGGGGCGGGCGAAATTCTTGGGCGTGCCCTTCGTGTAGCGGAAGCCGTCCTTGGGGATTAGCATGAAGTAGTTCGGGCCGCCGCCCGAGATGTACTGGCATTCGCGGCAGTGGCATTGGGCCTTCAGCACCGGGTCGCCTTCGGCCTCATACCGCAGGTCTCCGCAGTAACAGCGCCCGGTCAGCATCAGCGGTGGGCCGCGTTGATGGAGGCCAACGGGCCCGAGCCGGGGCAGAGCTCGGCCTCGGATATCTCGTTCAGCGGCTGTTCGGGCGTGCCGATCAGGTCGTGCAGGTCGGCTTCGCGGGCGTCGAGATACAGCAGCCCCGTCGCCACCTCGCCCCGGTTGCGGTAACGCTCGAGCGCTGGCAGGGCGGTTTCGCGGTCGGTGGGGTCGTAGGTCTCGTCCAGCTTGGCAAAGCGCATCTGCGAGCCGTCGTGCAGGGTCACGTCGGTGGCGGTGCCGGGGGCGTAGTCGGCCTCGATCTCTTCCGCCGCGGGCACCAGGTCGACGCGGCCGATCATGTGGTTGTGGTCGCGGACGTATTCGTAGCTCTTGGTCGAGGTGGCGTGGTTGTTGAAGGTGACGCAAGGCGAGATCACGTCGATCAGCGCGAAGCCCTTGTAGCGGATGCCCGCCTTGATCAGCGGCACCAGCTGCGCCTTGTCGCCCGAGAAGGAGCGGGCGACGAATCCCGCGCCCAGCTCGATCGCCATGTTGCAGAGGTCGATGGAGTCGAAGGGGGTATCGAGGCCCTTGCGGTTCTTGGACGCCCGGTCGTTGGTGGCCGAGAACTGGCCCTTGGTCAGGCCGTAGGTGCCGTTGTTCTCGCAGATATAGAGCATGTTGACCCGGCGCCGGACGGCGTGGACGAATTGGCCCATGCCGATCGAGGCGGTGTCGCCGTCGCCCGAGACACCGAGATAGGTCAGGTCGCGGTTGGCGAGGTTGGCGCCGGTGGCGACAGAGGGCATCCGGCCATGGACCGTGTTGAAGCCGTGGGAGTGGTTCAGGAAGTAGTTGGTAGTTTTGGAGGAGCAGCCGATACCCGACATCTTGGCGACGCGGTGGGCGGGCAGCTCCAGCTCGAAGCAGGCCTCGACGATTGCGGCGGTGACGCTGTCATGCCCGCATCCGGCGCAGAGGGTGGAGATGACGCCCTCGTAGTCGCGGCGTGTCAGGCCCTGGCTGTTGGTTGCAAGGCGGGGGTGGCGGAACTGCGGCTTGACGATATGGGTCATGGCTTGGGCTTCCTATTCGGCGACGATGCGCTCGGTTTCGCCGTATCCCGGCAGGCGGCGCAGGGCCTGGAGGACGAATTCGCGCACGAAGGCGGCGGTGAGCGGCATCCCGTCGATGTTCGGGATGGCTATGAGCTTGGTGGCCGGGATCTCGGCCTCGGCCAGCAGCAGGTGGCGCATCTGGCTGTCGCGGTTCTGCTCGATCACGAAGAGATAGTCGTGGTCGGCGGCGAAGTCCTTGACGCTTTTCGCGAAGGGGAAGGCGCGCAGGCGCATGTGGTTCATGACGTGGCCTTCGCGGTCGAGCTCTTCCAGCCCCTCGCGCACGGCGGGGTCGGTAGAGCCGAAGTTGACGATGGCGAGGCGCGCGTCCGGGTCGCGGATGTCGATGACGGGGGCGGGCAGGTGTTCCGCGGACCCGTCGATCTTTTCCTTGATGCGTTGCAGCATCTGGCCGTGCAGGCGCCCGTCCTCTGTATAGCCGCCGGTATCGGTGTGCGAGGTGCCCCGCGTGAAATAGGCGCCCTTGGTGGGGTGCGTCCCAGGTAGTGTGCGGTAGGGGATGCCGTCGCCGTCGACGTCGCGATAGCGGGCGAATTCCACTTGCTCCAGCGCGGCGGCATCCAGCACCTTGCCCCGGTCGGGGCGGCGGGCGTCGTCCCAAGTCAGCTCGTCGATGACCCAGTCGTTCATGCCGATGTCCAGATCGCTCATCACGAAGATCGGGGTCTGGTAGCGGTCGGCGAGATCAAAAGCGTCGACCGACATGGTGAAGCACTCATGCGGGTCGGCGGGCAGCAGCAGGATGTGCAGCGTGTCGCCGTGGCTGGCATAGGCGCAGGTCAGGATGTCGGATTGCTGCGTGCGCGTGGGCATGCCCGTCGAGGGGCCGCCGCGCTGGATGTCGAACAAAACCAGCGGGATTTCGGCGAAATAGGCCAGCCCGATGAATTCGGCCATCAGCGAGATGCCGGGGCCGGAGGTGGCGGTGAAGGCCCGCGCGCCGTTCCAACTGGCGCCGATGGCCATGCCGATGGCGGCGAGTTCGTCCTCGGCCTGCACCACGGCGGCGTTGTGCTTGCCGTCCGCCGTGCGGCGCAGCTTGACCGCGTGGCGTTCGAAATTCTCGACCAGCGAGGTCGAGGGGGTGATCGGGTACCAAGTCGCCACCGTCGCGCCTGCATAGAGCGCGCCGAGGCCCGCAGCCTCGTTCCCCGTCATGATGATCTTGCCGGTGGTCTTGTCAGAATGTCGCGCGCGGACGCTCGGACGGGCCTCGATCTGGTCGCGGGCATAGTCGCGGCCGAGGTGCAGGGCCTTCATGTTCGGTTCGATCAGCTTGGGCTTGGACTTGAACTGCTCGGCGATCAGCTGTTCGACCACCGAGTCTTCCAGCCCCAAGAGCGTGATCAGTGCGCCGACATAGATCATGTTCTTGAACAGCTGTCGCTGGCGGGTGTCGGTCCAGTGTTCGGCGCAGATGCGCGCTATGGGGATGCCGATGACCTGGATGTCAGTGCGGTCGAACCGGCGTTGCAGGGTCGAGTCGTAGATCAGCGTGCCGCCCGGCACCACCTCGGCGGCATCGCGCAGGTAGCTGGCCGGGTTCATCGCCACCATGACGTCGATTCCGGCGCGCCGCGCCATGTGCCCGGCCTCGGACACGCGGATTTCATACCAGGTCGGCAGGCCCTGGATGTTCGACGGGAAGATGTTCTTGGCGCTGACCGGCAGCCCCATGCGGAACAGCACCTTGGCGCAGAGGAAGTTGGCCGAGGCGGAACCGGAGCCGTTGACTGTGCCGAACTTCAGCACGAACTCGTTGAACATTGGGTCAGGCGACATGTTGCTTCCGTTCGGGGGCTTGGATCGCGGGGCTGGAATGAGCCTCGTTGTAGAGGAACTTCTGCATGTCCCAGGCGCCGGTCGGGCAGCGTTCGGCGCAGAGGCCACAGTGCAGGCAGACATCCTCGTCCTTGACCATCACGCGGGCGGTCGGAAGGGCTTCGGAGACGTAGAGATCCTGTTCGGTGTTATGGGCCGGTACGCGCAGCATCTCGCGCAGATCGGGTTCGTCGGCGTTCTGGGTAAAGGTGATGCAGTCGACCGGGCAAATATCCACGCAGCCGTCGCACTCGATGCAAAGGTTGGTGGAAAAGACGGTCTGGATGTCGCAGTTCAGACACCGCCGCGCCTCGAGTAACGCCTGCGCGGCGTCAAAGCCAAGTTCGACTTCCATCGACAGGTCGCGCAGGGCCAGCGCCGGGTCGGCGTGGGGGACGTTCAGGCGGCGGACCTGCGTCGGGTCGTTGTCGTAGGACCATTCGTGGATGCCCATCTTCTGGCTGATGAGGGTGGTTGCGGGGGCTGGGCGGTCCATCACGTCCTGTCCCTGGCAGAAGCGGTCGATGGAGATGGCGGCCTGGTGGCCGTGCGCCACCGCCCAGATGATGTTTTCAGGCCCCCAGGCGGCATCGCCGCCGAAGAAGACGCCGGGCCGTGTCGACTGGAAGTCGACCTTGCCGACGACGGGTTGTTCGCGGGCGTCAAACGCGATGCCGATGTCGCGTTCGATCCAGGGAAAGGCCATGTCCTGTCCGACGGCCATCAGCACGTCGTCGCAGGGAATCACCACGTCGGATTCGCCCGTCGGGATCAGGCGGCGCTTGCCGCTATCGTCGTACTCCGCGCGCATCTTCTCGAAGACGACGGCCGTCAGCTTGCCGTTCTCGAGGCGGAATTCTTTCGGGGAATGATTGTCGAGGATCGGAATGCCCTCGCGTTCGGCGTCCTCGATCTCCCAAGGGCTCGCCTTCATGTCGGCGCGGGGCGAACGAACCGTGACGGTCACGCTGTCTGCACCAAGCCGAAGGGCGGTGCGGCAGCAGTCCATCGCGGTGTTGCCGCCGCCAATCACGACGACGCGCTTGCCGATGGTTTCGATGTGACGGAAGGAGACGGAGCTGAGGAAGTCCGTCCCGATGTGGATGTTCTCGGACGCCTCGGCGCGCCCCGGGATCGACAGATCCTTGCCACGCGGGGCACCGGTGCCAACGAAGACGGCATCGAACCCTTCGTCCAGCAGCGCCTTCATGCTGGTGACTTCTTCGCCAAAGCGTGCCGTGGCGCCCATGTCGAGGATGCGCCCCGTCTCTTCGTCCAGCACAGCGACGGGCAGGCGGAACGAGGGGATGTTCTTGCGCATCAGCCCGCCTGCCTTGCGGTCGCGTTCGATCAGCACGCAGTCATAGCCGAGCGGCAGCAGGTCGCGCGCCACGGTCAGGGAGGCGGGGCCCGCGCCGATCAGGGCGACGCGCTTGCCATTCCGGGCCGGGGCCTGTGGAATCAGGTGGTCGATCACGCCGCGATTGTCGGCGGCGACGCGCTTGAGTCGACAGATGGCGACGGGTTTCTCTTCCACGCGGCCGCGCCGACAGGCCGGTTCGCAGGGACGGTCGCAGGTCCGTCCGAGGATGCCGGGGAAGACGTTGGATTCCCAGTTGATGAGATAGGCATCCGTGTAGCGCCCCTGGGCGATCAGCCGGATGTATTCGGGAACCGGGGTATGCGCCGGGCACGCCCACTGGCAATCGACCACTTTATGAAAGTAGGCCGGGTCACTCGTATCGGTCGGTCTCATTCCTCTCGCGCACTCCCCCGCGATTCTTGTCGCGATATTGCCCGGACTGGTCGGTTCCGTCACGCCATGATCTGCACTCAGACCATTTGCGTCACGGAAGTGTCATGCTGTTGCGCCTTTGCGTCACGTTAAATGACGTTTTCGCGCGATTTCGGGGTGCGTGGGTGGGCAATCGACCGTCGACGGCGGCGATTGTTGCCGGGTCAGCCCTGGTTGCGTTCCAGATAGGCGCGCAGTTCCTCGGCCTCGGCGCGGGCGTCGCGCAGGCCCTCCATCGCCGCGCGCAGCTCGGCCTCGGTCTGGGCAAGCTGGCTGGACAGCTCGGCCTCGCGCGCCTGGAGCCACACGATTGCCTGGTCGCGGGTTTCCTCGGCCTCGTGCAGCTCGCGACTCATCCGGTCGAGCTCTCCGACGTCCGAGGCCGAGACGCGGGTGAAGCGGTGGACCAGCCAATTCGCGAACCAGCCGACGCAGAAGGCGGCGAACAGGATGACCGCCGTGACGATGATGAATTGTGTCCTGCTCAATCCCCGGTTCCTTCGTCGGTGCTGCCTTGGTCGGCGGGGGCGTCCTCGGGCGAAGCCTCCGCGCCCTCTGCATCGCCGACGGGGGCGTCCTGTGCAACCGTTTCCAGTGTCGTCGGGGTTTCTTTCACCGGTTCCGGGCGGATCAGGCGGAATTCGATCCGCCGGTTGGTCTCGCGCCCGTCCTCGGTCTTGTTGTCGGCGATGGGGTTTTCCTCGCCATAGCCGACGGCGGTGTAGCTGGCGGTCAGCACGCGGCGGGCGCGGAGTTCGTTCAGCACCGACTGGGCACGGTCCTGGCTCAGCGCCTGGTTCATCTCGCTGCGACCCTGGCTGTCGGTGTGGCCCTGGATCTCGAGCTGCATGTCGCCGCAGGTGCCGAGCAATTCGGCAATCGCGTCCATCGTCTCAAGCGATTCGGCAGCGATGGTGGCGGAGCCGGGCTCGAAGCTGATCTTGCCGGAGGTGGTCTGGATGTCTGCCAGCGCGGCCTCGCACATTTCGGGCGTGGGGGCGCTGTCCTCGGGTTCCTCGGGCGGGGCGATATAGGTGATGGCGAGGTCGAAGGTCTGGCCCTCGCCGAGTTTTTCCGAAAGGAGCGCGGCGATTTCGGCGCGGGTCTGTTCGCGGTTGGTGCTGCCGCGCACCGAGAGGGTGTCGGGCGCGACGATCACCGCGCCGTTGTTCAGGCGCGAGAGGGCTTCGAGGGCGGTCAACACGCGCACTGGCCAGTCGGGCGGCAGGTTCTCGGCGATGCGGGCGGCGGTGTAGACGCTCTGGCTGCCGAAGCGGGCCTGGGCATAGGCGTTCGCCATGCGGCGCAGGGTCTCGTCGCCGACGCGCCCGCGCAATTGCACCTGGCCCTCGGGGCTGCGGGTGGCGGTGAATTCGGGCGGGCCCGCGTCGGGTTTGCCGGGGGGCGGCGGCAGGACGGCGTGCAGGGCGAAGACCTTCGGCAGCGCGTTCTCAAGCTCGCCCACGACGGTATCGAACAGCGCCGGATCGGTGCCTTCGACAGCGGCCAGCGTGATGTCGGCGTCGTTGAAGGTGACGCTGCCCTGTTTCAGTTCTGCGACAGCGGCGATGGCCAGCGCGGCGGCCTCGGCCCAGCTGGGCGAGGGCACGCCAAGGCCGATGGTGCAGGAGCCGGTGCGGGCCATCCCGGCGGCCTCGGCGGCGGCGAGGATGCGGGCGCGGGCGTCCTCGGTATCGGCCGAGCAGGCGTCGAAACGGCCACCGTTCGCGTCGAGGATGTAGCGCAGCGAGAAAGGCGTGATGACGGGCCGGGGCGCTGAGAGCTTCAGCGAGACGCGCAAGCCGGGGGGCGTGGCCTTGCGCAGTTCGGCCTCCAGCTTGCGGCGGGCGTCGGCGCTGTCGGTGATTGCGGTGATCGAGACGCGGCCCGAATCGACCGAGATCTTGGAGCGCGGCAGGCGGTTCAGCGCAGTGACCGCAAAGCCCAGCGCATCGGTCCAGCCGGGGGGTTCGGGGTGGTCGGCGGATTGCATCAGGTCGCTGACCGACGCGCCTCCGGCGGCTTTGGTCAGGGCGGCGACAAGGGCGGTGCGGTCGGTTTGCTTCGGCACCAGCCCGGCAATCGAGATGCCGGAGTGGTTGCGCAGGATTTCGATGGAAAAGCGCGGCGGC
Source organism: Pseudooceanicola sp. (assembly GCA_020441135.1). Classification (GTDB taxonomy): domain Bacteria; phylum Pseudomonadota; class Alphaproteobacteria; order Rhodobacterales; family Rhodobacteraceae; genus Seohaeicola_A. The sequence continues at coordinate 2,032 of JAGRMS010000116.1, read as the reverse complement.
GGCAGGGCGCGGGCGGGCGCGACCTCGGTCACGTTGATGATGCGGGCGGCATCGACCACGCGGCCCACGGCGCTGAGGGCGTCGAAGCGGCGGGCTTCGTCCGGGGCGGTGCCCGAGACGATGACCTGGAGGCCGTCCGATTCGACCTCGGCCCAGTCGTGGCCGGCGGCGTCGAGCGCGGCGCGGACGGCGATTTCGCTCTGGTCCTCGACCGCAGTGGCAAGGAAGCCGGCGGCGAAAAGCGAGAGCGCGCTGGCGACAAGGAAGGCCGCCACGGCGACGACGAGATAAGGGAGACGCATCGGCCCGGGTCCGTTCTGTTTGCCGGTGGGTCTTAGCGGCGGGGGGCGTCCGGTTCAATCAGGCGAACAGGGCGGCTCCGAGGAAGATGAGCGGAATAAGGCCGGTATCGCGGTTGGCGCGGAACAGTTGCAGCATCTTCGCCGGGTCGCTGATGTCGAAGCCGCGCAGCTGCCAGGCCATGTGCCAGCCCATCGCCCAGGGACCGACAAGCGCCAGCGCGAGGGCAAGGACGCTCGCCTTCGGCATCAGCGCGGTGATGATGGCGAGGCCCATCAGGAAGACGGTCAGGACAAGGAAATACTTCAGCCAGCGCACGGTTTCGGTACCGAACAGGCGCGCGGTGGACTTGACGCCGATCAGCGCGTCGTCCTCGGTGTCCTGATGGGCGTAGATGGTGTCGTAGAACAGCGTCCAGCTGATGCCCGACAGGTATAGCAGCACCGGCGGCCAGTGCAGCGCGCCGGTGTGAGCGGCCCAGGCCAGCAGCGCGCCCCAGTTGAAGGCGAGGCCGAGGAAGACCTGCGGCCACCACGTGAACCGTTTGGCAAAGGGGTAGATCGCGACCAGCAGCAGCGACAGCACGCCAAGGCTGATGGCGGCGGGGTGCAGGGTCAGCAGGATTCCGAAGGAGATCAGCGCCTGCAGGACCATCCAGGCGAGGGCCTGCCGGACGCTGACCGCGCCCGAGGGGATCGGCCGCGAGCGGGTTCGGGCAACCTGCGCGTCGAAATGGCGGTCGGTGACGTCATTCCAAGTGCAGCCCGCGCCGCGCATCAGGAAGGCGCCGATGCCGCAGGCGATGAAGATCCAGAGATCCTCCCACCGGGCGTCCTGCCCGGCGAGGATGGCGAGCGCGAGGCCCCACCAGCAGGGGTAGAGCAGCAGCAGCGCGGGGCTGGGCCGGTCGAGCCGCGACAGGCGCAGATAGGGCCGCAGACCCGGCGGGGCCCAGCGGTCTACCCAGTTGCCGGGTTCGGCGTCGGCGACCCGGGTATCTGGCGTCGGGGGTTGGCCTTGCATATATCCCGTCTCATGGCGGCAAAGATCCGGTTGTTTGTAAGGCACGATCTGGCAGAGGGGCAATCGGTCGATTTGTCCCGCGAGCAGGGGCATTACCTGTTCGGCGTGATGCGGCTGGGCCTTGGCGATGCGCTGCTGCTGTTCAACGGGCGCGATGGCGAATGGCTGGCGATGGTGGCCAAGGCGGGCAAGCGCGGTGGTGTGCTGACTGTCGAGGCGCGGGTGCGGGGGCAGGCCGATCCGCCCGACCTCTGGCTGTTGTTTGCGCCGATCAAGAAGGCGCGGACCGATTTCATCGTGGAAAAGGCGGTGGAACTGGGCGTGGCCCGCATCATGCCGGTGATGACCGAGTTCACCAATTCGGAACGGGTGCGGCAGGATCGCCTGCAGGCCCATGCCGTCGAGGCGGCAGAGCAATGCGGCGCGATGGCGGTGCCCGAGGTGGCCGAGGCGGTTCGGCTGGACCGCCTGCTGGCGGACTGGCCCGATGGGCGCGCACTGGTCTTCTGCGATGAGGGTGCGGCGGGGGGGGCGTCGGGGCTTGAGGTTCTCGCCAGGGGTCCGGCGGCGGTGCTGATCGGGCCGGAGGGCGGGTTTTCCGACGCGGAACGCGCGCGGCTCAAGGCGCTGGCGTTTGCCCGCACGCTGAGCCTCGGCCCGCGTATCCTGCGGGCGGATACGGCGGCGGTGGCGGCGCTGGTGTTGTGGC
>JAGRMS010000115.1:9842-11796 GCA_020441135.1 Pseudooceanicola sp. | reverse complement strand
TCGGGTTGACCACCGTGGAAATCGTGATCGGCGTTTCGGGATACCACTCCGAGGCACCAGCGCCGGCCGTCCGGTTCCTGATCTGCGCCTCGATGTCGGCACCGTCCTCGAAGCCGCCGACCTGGATGCGGTCCGTCGGCTCGCTCGTCTGGGCTTTCAGCCAGTAGGTTTCGCCAACGGCGCGATAGCGCACCTCCTGCGTGAAGGCGTCGTCCTGCTCGGTCCAGTAGAACTGCACCGAGGCCTGCGGCAGCGCCGTCGCACCGAACCCGGTCGGATCGGGGATGCTGCCATCCGAGATGACCTTCACCCCGTAGGACGGGCGGGCCGGTTCCTCCGAGGCGTCGAGATCGAAGTCCTCTGCCTTTGCCGTGGTCGCGGTCAAGGTGAAGGACGCGAAGTTTTCGCGGCCCAGCTCCCCAAGCTCGAAGGTCTTGTCGAGACCCATCTCCGGATGAACGAACCGGAAGAACCGGTGCGCCTTGCCCTCGCGGCCGCCCTGCAGCTCGTATCCCGCCAGCCCGATGGTCCCGCGCAGATTGTATTCGGCCCGGCGCATCCGGGCGATCCTCTTGCCGACGCGGGATCCCTGGTTGTGGTTCGAGATCATGTAGAGGTGCGGGTTTTCGCGCACCGGCTTGGCGGTCACGTTTTCAACCCAGGTTCCCGCCGGGGTTTCGCGCCAGGCGTTCTCCGGCTCGGTATAGGTCACCGCGACTTCGTCCGGCGCGCCGTCGCCCCACTGCCCCTCGGAAATCTCGAAGGCGTCGAAATCGTCGGGGCCGAGGACCAGCGTCGGCTCGATCCACCGCCCGACGGTGAAACCGACCTTCCCGTCCGTCCGCTCGTAGAAGAAGGCGTCGCAGGCCGCGGCCAGCTGGGCCCGCTGATCTTCGTATTCCTGGTCGTCCGACAGGGTGCCGTTCAGCGTCCAGCGCGGCTGCTCGTCGCCATCGGCGTTGATGACGATCTCGTCGCAGATCGCCGCCTCTTCGGCGACCTCATCCCAGTCCACCTCTTCGCCAAGGATGTTGACGATCCAGTCGGCGATCACCAGGGCGGCGTTGTTCGTGAACTTCGTGACGCCGTCCCGAGGGTCGAAGATGTCCTTCTTGCCGTCCAGGACGGGCGCATAGACCCACTGCCGCCCGCCCGGATAAATCTGGGTGAACGACACCTCCGGCGGGCGCTTGGCCCAGATCACCGCGCCGGACAGCCCCTTGAAGTCATGAGCCTCGGTGATCTCGGTGAAGGCGGCGACGAGGCCCGGATTGGCAGGTTCCGTCCCGGTGAAGGGGTCGATCCGGCCATAGCCCGCCATCGGCTCCGTTGCGATGTTGCTCTGGCTGTAGTCACTCTCGGCGGTCAGGGTGACGGATCGCTCATCCAGCCAGTGCTCCACGATTCCTTCGATCGGATGTGCCGCCAGGATCGGGACATAGTATCGCCGGTTGTCGGTGAACTCGGTGAAGCCGATCGGGCCACCCTTCCTGGTGCGTCCGTAGACATACTCGGCATAGGACACCGGCTGTGCGAAGTTGACCATGCGGTCGCCAGGCGGCGGCGCCTTTGGCTGCGGCTGCAGTTTCGCCGCCAGCGCCGACAGGCCGACCGCAACCACCGTCCGGACGATGAAGCCGCCCACGAATGTCCCGGCAAAGTTCACCCCTGCGGCAAAAGCGGTCCCCGCCCCCGTCGCCACACCCAGCGCCGTCGCCGCCCCGGTGCCAAACCCGAGCGAGCCGAGTATGAACCCGCTGACCGGATCAGCCTTGACCCTTGCCGGGGTCAGGGCCGTCGTCGCCAGCAGCGCGGCGACGAGGATGCTACGGCGCATAGCCGACCCCCCAGATTGCCACCACCTCGACAAGATGCGGCTTCAGGGTGGTCGTCCCTCTCTGCCCCTTGCAGCCCCACGCATCCCCCAGCCAGATCGCCCCGCACGACGCGATCC
>JAGRMS010000115.1:0-9790 GCA_020441135.1 Pseudooceanicola sp. | reverse complement strand
CACCCGGGGCAGCCCGCCGATGGTGGCGAGGCAGGCCTCGACCGCCGCCACCGGATCGCGCAGGAAACCCGTCTCGCGCTGGCAGCTGCCGGGTCCGTCATACATCTGACGAATGTGGGCCGCCGGATCGACCCCTTTGACCCGCAAGACCCAATCGGCCAGGCAAAGCATGCAGTCCGTCTCGCCCCAGACAAAGGGGGTCCGCGCCCAGCGGTGCATCTCTTGGTAAAGCGGGGTCATCGGAACAGCTTCACCTCTTCGAAGTTGCTGGTCGGAATGAATTCCAGCGACGGGTTCTCTTCATCGATCAGGCGCGCGTGCCCCTCGGTGTTCAGCACGATCCGGCGGGCGGCGCGGCGGTTCTCCGACCAGGCCTCGAAGCTGAGGCTGATCGACCGGTCCTGCGCGCCGCTGAAGCGATAGGTCAGACCGCGCGAAACCCGGCGTATCCAGTGGATCGGCGGCACCACGGGCGCATAGAACTCCGACTGGTTCCGGATCAGCTGCACGTAGAACGTCACGTCCCGGCCTCGCACATAGTCCAGCCCGAGCTCCCGCACCTTCTCGATCAGGTCGTCGGCATCCGGGTCCTGGAAATAGGACAGCGTGATCGACCCCTCGGGCGCCGTGCCGCCGATCGCGATCTCCAGCGACGACGTGCTGGCCAGTTGCGACCCATACCATCTGTGACCATTGGCATCCGTGAAGATGCCGTCGGTTCCGATCATGAACCGCGCCGGACCGTCGGCCGTGTCGATCAGGCAGAGGTTCAGACCGCCCAGGATTGCGCCCGTGCGATAGCCGTCGGACGGAAAGAAACTCATCGCTTCAGCACTTCCCGAAACCGGAAGACGGGGCGCGCCTCGTGCTTGAACTCATAGGACAGGTCGCCGCCGCCCTCTTCCGCCAGTTCGAACAGCCCGACGCCCTCGTGCAGGATCAGGTCCCCCGCGGTGATCGCCGCACGAAAGGGCATCTGGATCCGCAGGTCATAGATCCCCTCGGACACGGACGAGACCGCGACGACCGCGAAGGGCCAGTCGCCGTGCCCCATGATCTGCCCAACCCGAGGTGTAATGCCAGCGGGCGAGACGTTGATGCGGATTTGCGTCGCGCCGGCAGAAGCGTCGAGCGCAGCCGTGCAGCTCGGCTCGAAGGCGAACCCGACATCGCCGTCGAACAGCGCCCCCTCGTCGAATGGAATGCCTTCTGGCGTGATTCCGGCCCCCGCCGCAGCGGCATCGAAGTCGAACCCGATCGGGTCGATCATCGGCACCCGGAAGAGGTTCTTCTGCCCCTCCCCGCTCAGCTTCAGCGCCCGCCACCACAGGATGGTCTCCCGGCGCAGGTAGAGGTTGGCGATACCGATCCAGCGCGGAAAGGCGTTGTAGACCACCCGGGACATACCCCCGGTCGTCTCGCCCAGCGACTGCCCGCGCCAGTCGATGTCCCAGGCCGAATTCAGCAGCCGCATCAGCTCGCGCGGGACGGTGATGATCTCGCGTTCCATCGATCAGCCCCGGCGCCGCGAATAGTTGTCGAGCGTGCGCGGCGTCTGACGTTCCTGCATCGCCATCCCGGCACCGACCACCTGGACGCTGTCCGCACGCGCATCGGCTAGCCAGGACGCGCGCAGCCCGGGATCCAGCATGATGCGCAGCGTGCCGCCCTCGCCCCCGCCGCCACGCGCCACCTCGGCACGGGACAGGACCCGCTCGCCGCGCTGAAGGATCGTCGGCACCTCGTCGCTGCGCAGGCCAGGCCAGCCGCCACCGTGGAAGCGCGGCGCGCCTGCAAAGAGGGCCGCCGGGACGTTGCGCACGACCCCGCCCGCCCCGACGATTCCGCCGTTGTGGCTTTGCGCCGCCGGGAACAGCCCGCCGAACCAGTCGGCGATCGGCGACAGGATGGTACGTCGGAACCCGATGACGGCAAGGTCGGCCGCCATCGAGCGGATCAGTTCCTTGAAGTCGAACTTGCCCGTCTTGACGAATTCCCGGAACTGGTCTTCGGCGCCCTTCAGCCCGCCGACCAGGGCATCCCCGATCGCCTTGCCGGTCCGCATGCCTTCCTCGGCATAGGTCCGAAGCGAGATGCCGATCGATTCCCAGCCCGTCTTCGCATTTTCCAGCGCCGTGACCAGCCCGAAGACCTGCTCCTTTTCCTGCATGGTCGCACCGGCCAGCTTGTCGGAGTACTCGAGCATCTTGGCCTTGACCGGATCGGTCTCGCGTAGCACGCGCAGCTCCTGCTGCAGCGACTTGACCAGCTCGTCGACCGCGTCCTTTTCCGCGCCGCCACCGCCCTTGCCGTCCTTCTTCGTGCGCGAATTCTTCACCGCCTGGCCGCGGACAGCATCGTAGAAGTCGCCCATGGGGTCTTCCCCGGCGGTCTTCTTGGAGCGATCGAGAAAATCCCGCCAATTCGCCTGCGCCGCATCGGCGGCCGCGTCACTGGCCGTGAAGGCGTCACTTCCCCTTGCGTTCAGGTCCGTCCCCAGTTCGCTCAACCCCTGCGGCGCCGAAAGCGACGTGCCGAACACCGAGTTGAGGCCGGAAGCGATCTGCTCGAGCATTTTGTAGGTGCCCATCACGATGTCGTTCAGCGCATAGAACACATAGGCCTTGGCCTTTTCCCAGGCGGCTTCGAAATACTTGGGGATCACCTCGATGGCCGTCTTGACCCCGTCGGAGGCGACCTTGATCCCGTTGATGATTGAGTTTCCGACCCATTTCACGCCCGCGACGACGCCGTCCCAGACCCAGCTGAACCAGTCGGCGATCTCTTCGACCGCGGGCTTGATGAAGGTGTAGATGCCGCGCCCGACGACCTGAAAGACAGCCAGGGCGGTATCTCCGAAGCTGACGGAAACACCAGCGGCCTGGTTGATCTCATGCTGCAGCCCCGCGACGGCGACGCTCCCGGCGATGATGGCCCCCGTCAGGATCGGAAAGCGCGTGGCTACCCCCCGCACCATGCCGCCGAGGTCGCGGAACAGCCCGCCGACGCCACCGTTGCCATAGCCGTAAATCTGCGCGACCTGCGTCCCCTGCTGCGCCAAAACCAGGAAGGGGTTCATGCCCCCCGCAAGGGACACCCCGATGTCGTTGATCTGGTAGCCGAGGTTCTGCATCCGGAAGGCCGTCATGCGGGTTGCCGTCGACATGCCGGTCAGCGCTGTGGTGCGCCCCTTGATCGCCGCGATGCTTTCCAGCGAGGCCGAGCGCGAGCGGTTGATCGCCGCAGTCATCTCGTCGGCCGAGATCGCCCCCTCCAGATGCGCCGCCTTGATCTGCGACACCTCGGAGCGGTACGTGCGGATCGCCGCAAACACCGGGTTGTATTTGGCCCGCAGGTCGTCCAGCGCCTGACCCTGCCGCAGGTAATCCGCCGTCGACTGTCCGATCGCAGGGGTGACGCCGGTCGCCTGGTTGATCCGGTTCGCCAGCGGAGACGAGGCCTGCGCCGACGATCGCATCGCCGCCAGCGCCGCCGTCGATTTCGCCACGATGGCCTCCAGCTTGGCGCGCGCCTCCGTCGCGGCGTCACCGACGCGGTCCAGCCCCGCAGCCGCGGGGGCGCTGCCGTCGCGGATGCCCTCCATCGCCTGGCGCCCCGCCATGCCGATGCCGCGAAGCTCAGCCTTGACGGTATCGCCCCCGGCGGCGGCGAAGCGGACGGAGTACCTCTTCTCACGCGTCATCGGAGCGTTGCGCCCTTTCATTCATGTGATGCACCGCAATCGTCTCGACCTCGGGCAGCAGTTCCGCGATCGCCAACCGGTCGATCCCCATCGCATCCCCCAGCAGGAAGGCGGCATTGAAATCCCAGCCCAGCACGGCGACGCTCATCCCCGATGCCACGCGAAGCTGGCCGCGCAGCTTCAGCACCAGCGACCAGATCAGTCGGCCTTCTTCGGTTTCCGGCCCGAGCGTCCGGCGCGGGCATTCGGCGCAGAGGCTGTCGCAGTGGCCGCAATAGTCGGCGCCCCCGCCGAAGTGCCATTCAGCGAGGGCGCAGAGACGTTTTTTTCCCGCTGCACGGTCAGCCAGCGCACGAGGTAAACAGAAGTGAACGCGTCGTAGATCGGCGCGATGTCGAGAAACGCATCGACCCGATCGGGGGTCACCGGCGCGGGCGAGCCGTCGGCATCCTCGACGCCCTCCCATCTCTCGATCACACGCCGCGCGAGGGCGCGGGCGAACATCAGCCCGACCCGCCCCTTGGAGCGGATCACCTCGGCCGACGCCTCGGCGTCCTCGCCTGCCTCGACCATTGCCCGGATTTCGTCGGCATAGGCGATCAGGCTGTCGTCGGCCTTCGCGTCCTCGATGACAGCCGTCAGCGCCGGGCGGGCATGGATGGCGATGCCCGGATCGTCCTCACCCGCACTCGGGATCAGCTGGTAGCGCTCGACGGCAGGGGAAAGGTTCAGCTTCATGCAGGTCTCGCTCAGGTCGGGTTGTTGAAGTTCGCCATGTCGTTGATCAGCGTGGCGGTGCACATGACACCCTCCGAGGTGTCCAGCGCGGCCTGCCAGGCGAAGGTCACCTGCATGCCGCCAGGCCCCGAGATCGGCAGGCGGGGGGTGGGCAGATAGACCGAATGGGCGGTCAGGGTGAACTTGGTGTCGCTGTCGATCTCGTAGTCGAACTCCAGCTCGCAGGGCGTGCCGTCCACCGCCTGCGTCAGCAGGGTGGTGTCTGCGAAGCGCACGACGATCTCGCCCGACAGCGCGGCGATCGACGGGTCAGCGCCGTCGATCTTGCCGTCGCTGCGGATCGTCTCGACCCGGTCGAGGTTGTTCGAATAGGTGATCTGACCCGAGACGATGTTGGCGAGTTGGCTGCCCTCCCGGCTGATCGAGCCGGTGAAGGACCCGAAGCGGGTCAGCACAAGCTCTTCCAGCGTTCCGGCGGCGCTCGACGTGGCCTTGGCCTCGCCCTGGGCGATGCAGTTGATCGTCGCCGTCACCAGCCCCGAACGCTGCATCGTCCAGTTGATGCTGTTGGCCTTCAGGCCCGTCAGCATCCGGTAGGACGGCACATCCGGGTTGCCGACCTCCACCGCCGCGCTCGGAAGGCTCCAGCTGCCCGACAGGAATTCATGGGTGTAGGGCGCCGATCCGCCCGTGGTCGTGGGCGCACCGAACAGCAGCTTCAGCCAGAGGCCCAGGAACCGCGCATCGATCGGCACGACCACGTCGCCATCGGCCGTGATGGCGTCCAGGACCGGCGGCAGCGGATCGCGGCCAAAGCCCAGCAGCTCGCTGTTCAGCAGTGGCTGCTCGCTGCCAAGCGTGGTCGAGGCGAAGGGCATCTTCCAGAAGCTGTTCGCCGCCGGGGCAGTGCCATAGACGGATTCAAAGCCAAGCGCCATCTGCGCCCGGGCTCCCTGTGCGCGTGCCATTGTCGGTCTCCTTTCGTTTGATCAGGCCAGCGGGTCGCTGGTGGAATAGGTCAGCCGGACACCGATGGTCGCGGCCTTCAGGGCGACGGCGCCGACGAAGGGAAGGTCAGACGGGACGGGTGCGACCGCCTCGACCCAGTCGCAGAGCCCGCCAAGCGTGCGGTCGGCGGCAATGGCGACACCGATTGCGACCTTCAGCGCATCGAAGGCGCTGTCGCTGGCGGCCGCCTGCACGAAGACGTCCAGTTCGGCCTCATGCTCATACAGATAGGTCAGCGGCGACAGCAGCACCTCCGGCTCGCCGGGATCGCCGTCATGCAGGACGACGAGCCCCCCGGGCGGCACGGTTTCCGGCAACCCGGTGTTGCGCTCCACGTCCGGACCCGACACGCCCTCGAGGACGGCCAGCAGGGCGGTCAGAACCTGTTCCGACTTGCTGGGCATCTCAGTCCCTCCACTCGGCGGCAATCAGGGTGGGCAACTGCGCGGCCATCTCTTCCGCGGGCCGGTCCAGATCGAACTTGGCCCGAAGCCGGGCCTGCGGCAGCAGCACGAAGACCGGGACGGTCCTGCGGGCCCGCCGGGGTTTTCCGGAGCGGTTCCAGGTCACCGGATCGTTCAGCGACCGGGCCTTGCTGACCCCGTCATCGACCAGCAGCGCAGGACGGCCCTTGCGATAGACGAAGCGCAGTTTTCGCCCCGTCTTCTGTTCCCAGCCCAGCGGGGTGATCCGCTTGTTGCCTGCGGCCCGCATTTTGCCGACCTCGGCGATCGGGATGGCGAGGTAGAACCCCGCCTTCGACCGGATCAGGGCACCGCGCGCGTGGGCATCGACAACCGTGGCCGCGCTGGCGTCCGTGCCCCGGTTGGGGCGGACATAGACCAGGGCGGCTGCATTCAGGCTCTGCCTGCCCTTCGGATAGGCCTCGCCTCGAACCGTGTTGGCAAGCCGCCGCCCCAGCCCGCCCGCGGAAATCAGCGACCGCCAGCGGCCTTTCAGCTGCTGCTGCGCTCGCGTCATCGCCCGGGTGATCGCCCGCTCGCCGGACAGGATCAGCCGTTCGGCATCCTCCGACGGGTCGGGCGTCATCGAGAAATCGAACCTCATGCGACAGGCGCGGTCTCGATCCGCCAGTGCAGGCGGCGGTCATCCCGCACCGGAACACCCTGAACCCGGTAGCGGTCGCCCAGATAGGTCACCTCGTCGCCCTCCGCCGGTGCCGCGATCTCGGCCGCCGCGACGTGAAACACGAAGGTCGGGCTCACCAGGCGGGACCGGCCGAACTCGATTTCTTCGTCCGGTCGGGCCGGGATGATGCGGATCGCGACATCCCCCGATCCGCCGGGATGGTAGAGCGCGTCGGCCGCCATGTTGGCATCCCGGAAGATGGCCGCCATGGCGGTCTCGAACGCGCCCATGATCAGGCCGGAACGCCGTTCAGGCGCACGCGCCCCAGCGTCTCGCCCGCACCCGAGCCAACCGCTTCAGCGGCGACACCGATGTAGGTATTGCCCGACGAGGTGGTGGTCGCAGCGCCGCCCGAGGTCCAGTAGACCTTGGCGCCGACCGTCCAGGCCTGCGAGCCGACCTTCGGCAGCTCGAAGACGCCGGTGGTCTTGATCCGGCCGGTATCGCCGTCGGCAATGTCGCCCTCGCAAACACCGAACAGCGTGCCCGACAGGGCGCCCTGGCCGGACACATAGTCGGCGCCCGAGGGCGTGAAGGAGACCATGTCTCCCGGAGCGATGTAGTTCTTCATGGATCAGGTCCTTTCTGACCGGGAAAAGTGGCAGGCCGGGGTCGGCCCGTGGAATCGGAGCGCCAGGATAGCCCGGCGCTCCGCAGTCAGGATCAGGCCGGGGTCGGCCCGTGGAATCGGAGCGCCAGGATAGCCCGGCGCTCCGCAGTCAGGATCAGGCCGGAGCGGCGCCGGGGTTCTTGTAGAGGCCGCGGGGATCGATCGCCTTGGCGGCGAAGTCGTGCCGCGCCTTGATCTCCAGACCGTCCACCTCGAAGCCCATGCGGGTCTCGGTGTAGACGCCCTCCTGCCCGTCGAGGTAGGCATACTCGACCGTGTCGACGCGGGACGGATCGGCGGCGAGGAACCAAGGATCCTGCCCCGAGGCCGGGATCAGCCGCGGCTCGGCCACGATCTCGTAGCTTCCCGCGAAGGCGTTCACGTCCGAGGTGTTGTTCGGCGTGGTCGCCGCGACCTGCTTGCGCGCCTCGACCCAGCGCTGGCCGGTCGGCACGATCAGGTAGCGCGGGCGCACCGCGATCAGGCGACCCTCGATCCCGGTCTGCTTGGTGAACGCCTTTTCGGCCGCGGCGAGCGAGGTCTCGTTGATCACGGCGGCGGTGCCAAGGTTCCCGTGGCTGGCATGGAACAGCGCCACACCGTCGGCCATGTTCGGGTTGTCCTTCAGGATCCCGTAGACGATGTCGGACTCGAGGTCCGCCGCCGAGGCGCCAAAGGCCGCGGGGATGCGGGTGAAGGCGTTCAGGTCGTCGTTGATGATCGCCTGCCGGGTGATGCCGAGGATCTTGCCGTAGGTCGCCAGCGCGTAGGTTTCCTTGCCCTCGCCCATGGTGCCATACTGGAACTCGCCGCTCTCCAGCACCTTGCTCAGGTCCGGCGCGCCGCCGAGCTGGACACGGTTGACCGGCTTGAAGTCGACGATGGTCGACCGGCGGGCCCAGGCAGAGAAGGTGCGCGGCGTCGAGGCATAGGCATCGCGCAGCGTCTTGTTGGCGACATTCGCGAGGATCTCGGGAAAGTCGCTGGTCGAATGGTAGCCCGCCGAGCGCATCTGGAACGCCGCGCCGGCCAGTTCCATCTTCGACATGCCGCGGGTCGAGACGCCGCGACGTTCGACCACCTCGCGCGCGATCTCCAGCATCGACATGCCGCGGAAGGCGCGGCCGTCCTCGCTCAGCTGAACCGCGCCCGGGTCGTGGCGGTGCATCAGCGCATTCACCAGCGCGTTGCGATAGTTGACCTCGGTCTGGCCGTTGCCTCGCGCCTCGGCCGCGCGGGGTTCGGTGGTGCGTCCCTTCATGGGATCCTCTGCCTCCAGCTTGTCGAGGACTTCCTTGCGGGCATCCTCGACCGTGACACCGCGCTCGATCAGGTCGTCGCGGAAGGTATCGGCGAGGCCGTGCCGCGCGCAGAGGCGGGTGATCTCGGTGTTGCGGGCACGTTCCTGCTGGCGCGCTTCTTCGACGGCGGCCTGCCCGCCACCGGCAGGTGCGGCCCCCGGCTTCGGCGGCTCCGCGCGCGTCTGCACCTCGGTCTCCGGGGTGGTGCGGCCCTGGTCCTGCCCGGCCGCGGGCTCGGTCTTCTTGGACATCTGCGTCCCTCTCTCGATGGCCGCGGCTGCGGCGGTGACGTCCTGCCGGTTCAGGACACATGCAAAGCGATTGGCCGTCCCGCCTTCGGAACGGATGGTCGCGCCGGGATCGGCGGGCATCGCCACGGCCGAAATCTCGTAGGGTTCCCAATCGACGGCGCGATAGAGATCGCGCTCGCCCTTCTTCTCCGCCGAGCGGATGTCGTAGCGGTGCACCCGGTAGCCGACCGACACCTTGCTGATGGTCCTCTCGAGGATCCGCTGCACGATCGTCTGCGCATCCGCCGCTTCGGTCAGCCGGATTTTTGCGGTGCCCTGGCCGTCCGAGATGCGCACCGAACCGGGAACAACCGACCCGATGACGCTGGTCAGCCCCCAGGACCGATGACTGTCGAGGAACGGCGCGCCACTGTTCAGCCGGTCGAGGCGGACTGCCTTGTCCGACACTTCCAGCTCTTCGTCATATTCGACGACGTCCCAGCCCTCCCAGCGATACCGCTGGACGGTCGCGCCCGTGGTCCAGACGACCTCGATCGTGTGGGCCTCGCTGTCGATCGTGTCGGCAACAACCGTCGCCTCCCGCCCGATCAGGGGCAGGTCCACCATGTCCTTTGCCATGTCTTGTCCTCTTGTCAGGGGGCCGGGGTGCCCGGCTTGTCTTCGGTTTCAGCGGCCCCCGGCGCTGCGGACTGCGCCTGGCCGACGCGCGTCACCTTGCGCGGGTCGCTGTCGAGTACGAGGCCGAGATCGTCCGCAACCGTCAGCGCCGCCTTCTGCTCCTCCAGCACCTCGCGAAGGTCGTAGCCGCGCTTGCCGATCTGCTGCGGCAGGCTGGCGAATCCGGCGCGTGTCTCCAGCAGGTCGGTCTGCGCGTCCTGCCAGGGATTGACGCTCTCGAAGCGCGGCGGCGCCCATTCGACCGGCACATCCGCCTCCGGGATTTCGCCGGCCGTCCAGGCCGCCTCGCAGAACCAGTCCCAGACCCGCTGGCAGAACATCGGGATCACGACCGACCACTGCACCTGCTCGA
>JAGRMS010000549.1 GCA_020441135.1 Pseudooceanicola sp. | reverse complement strand
CCGGCGCCTCCAGCGGCATCGGCGCCGCCACCGCCCGCATGGCCGCCGCGCGCGGCTGGGATGTGGCGATCAACTATCACGCCAACGCCCGCGGGGCCGAGGCCGTCGCGGCCGAGGTTCGCGCTGCCGGCCAGCAGGCGTACCTCTGTCCCGGGGACGTGGCAACGCCCGAGGGCATCGCCGAGATCTATGCCGCCGTCGACAAGGCCGGGCCGCTTGCCGCGCTGGTCAACAACGCCGGGGTGGTGGACCTGCCCGCGCGCGTCACCGAGATGACCCACGACCGGCTGCGGCGGATGTTCGACATCAACCTGATCGGCGCGATCCTCGTGGCGAAAGAGGCGGTGCTGCGGATGAAGGACGGCGGCGCGATCGTCAACATCTCCTCAGCCGCCGCGCGGCTTGGGTCGGGCGGGCAATATGTCGACTACGCCGCTTCCAAGGCGGCAATCGACATATTCACCAAGGGCTTGAGCGATGAAGTTGCGGCGCAGGGCATCCGCGTGAACGCGATCCGCCCCGGGCTGATCGAGACCGAGATCCACGCCAAGGGCGGTCTCCCTGACCGGGCGCAGAAACTGGCGCACCTGGTGCCGATGAAGCGCACCGGCACGGCGGAAGAGGTGGCCGAGGCCGCGCTCTGGCTGATCTCGGACGCGGCCTCCTATGTCACGGGCGCGGTGCTGGACGTTTCGGGCGGGCGGTGAGCCCGTTTGTTTTCGAACGCCGGGGACGCGCGCCGGGCACCATCGCGGCGTTGGCAGCGATTTATGCCGCTCTGCTGGCGGCGCTGCTGAAACTCGACGCCGCACCCTGGCTGATGGCGCTGCTCGCGCTGCCCACCCTGCCCGCGCTGCTGGATGTGCTGCGCAACCCTTCCGCCGGGATGCGGCTGGGTGACGAGGGATTCGAATGGCACTCGGGCCGGCGCGAGGGCCAGGTGGCGCGGGACGAAATCGCGATTCTGCGTCTGGACCGGCGATGGGATTTCTCGGTGCGGGCGGTGCTGGTGCTGACAGGCGGCAGGCGTATCCACCTGCCACAGGAGTCGATGCCGCCGCACGAAGTCCTTGAAGCGGAAGCGAACCGGAGGGGCATCAAGGTGGAACGCCACCCGTTCAGTCCACTCTGACACGACGTTAACCAAAAACCTTTAAAATCCAATTATTTCCCGCCAGCGCCCCAATTGCGCCCGAAACCGGGTGCAGGGTTACGAGGAAGACCCAATACAAGACAGAAGACCGAAGATGACCGACCGGATGACTGACGCCCTGTTCGACCTGCTGGCCCGGGTGGTCGCCCGCGTCGCCAGGGTGCGCATGAACGGCGAAGCGCCTGACATTCCACGCCTTCTGCTGCCCGCGCCGCCCGTGCCGACGGAAGATTGCCTGTCGGTCCCGGTCTGCGAGACTTCGCGCGATGCCGAGGCGGTGCGCGCGGCGCAGGATCGCGGCCAGTTCCTGGCCCGGCAGGACCGTTGGGACGACCTCTCCGACGAGTTGCGCGAGGCCGACCGGAACCGCGCCACCACGCCCGGCGGTGCCCCCATCGCCGAGCTGATGGCTTTTGGCGCCCGCGCCGACGTTGTGCTGGCGGCGGAACATGCCTTGATGGAGGGTGCGGCCAACGAGGCGGCGATACTCGATGGCGTCACCGCGCTGGAACTGGTGCGGCGCGAATACCGGACGGACCCTTACATCAACCTCGTGGTTGCTCAGGCGCACGTCGATATCGGCTGGGCCTGGCGCGGCAACGGCTGGGACGCAACGATCCCGCGCCTGAACCGCGACCGCTGCATGGCGCATTTCGACCGCGCGGTTGACTTGCTGCGCCCGTTCGACGGTATCGAACTGGACAGCCCGTTGATCGCCGCCGCCCATTGCGCGCTGCTCGCCACCCAGCGCGACGCCGGGGTGCGGGTGCCGGACCGCTACGAGGATCTGATCGACCTCGACCCCGCCAACCCGCGCCACATGCGCGCGCTTGGCCACCACATGCTGCCACGCTGGTTCGGCAACTACGCGATGCTGGACCTCGAGGCGCGCCGCACGGCGGCCCGCACCGCCGACATCTGGGGCCTGGGCGCCTATGCCTGGGTGCATTTCGACGCCATCGCGCTGGATGAAGGGGCCTGTGCCAACGTGGACGTGGATTTCTTCATCGACGCGCTGCGCGACATCGTCTCGCGCCGTCCCGACCAGGAGACGGTGAACCTGCTCGCCGCCTATTGCGCCGTTGCGATGCGGCAGGGCCTTGGCGGGGACACCCAGGCGGATTTCAACCGCCTGCGCATCGTCGACTGCGCCAATTGGCTTATCCGCGACCATCTGAACGAGATTCATCCGCTGATCTGGGCCCATGCCTCGGACGGGTTCGACAACAACGCCCGGGTGTCGTCGGTCAATCGCTTCACGGCCCGCGGCCGCGATTTTGCCCTGCGCATCATCGCCGATCTGTTCAGCGACGAGATCGGGCGCGGCTACAAAGTGACCTTCACGCCCAAGGGCCTGCACATGGACCGCCGCGCGCAAGCGGTCTGAGGCCCCTGCCCCTTGCCCGCAAGGCTACGCTGACCTAGAACGCCCCGGTATTGCAGACGAGGGCGCGCCATGCTGGACCTGACCTACGAGACCCCGAAACCCAAGGTGATCGCCGGGGCCAAACACGACTGGGAACTGGTGATCGGGATGGAGGTCCACGCTCAGGTCTCGTCCAACGCCAAGCTGTTCTCGGGCGCATCGACCCGCTTCGGGGCCGAGCCGAATTCCAACGTCTCCTTCATCGACGCGGCGATGCCGGGGATGCTGCCGGTCATCAACGAATTCTGCGTCGAACAGGCGGTCCGCACCGGGCTGGGGCTCAAGGCCGCAATCAACCTGGTCAGCGCCTTTGACCGCAAGAACTACTTCTATCC
>JAGRMS010000008.1 GCA_020441135.1 Pseudooceanicola sp. | reverse complement strand
GCCAGCGCCACCGCCTCGGTCAGCTCCGCATTCAGCCCCAGCGCGCCCGAGATCGTCCGCGCCACCTGCGCCACCTCGATCGAATGGGTCAGACGCGTGCGGTAATAGTCGCCCTCATGCTCGATGAAGACCTGCGTCTTGTGCTTCAGCCGCCGGAAGGCGCTGGCATGGATGATCCGGTCCCGGTCGCGCTGGAAGCATGACCGGAACGAGCTTTCTTCCTCGGCCACCAGCCGCCCGCGCGAACGCGCGGGGTCCGATGCATAGGGCGCGGTCATTGTTCTGATCCTTGTCGCCTGTCCCGTTCGTTTCTATATTCCCTTGCAACCGCCAATGAAACCGCCGCCGAGGCCCCCGATGCAGCTTCCCCCCAAAGTCACCGCCCGCGCCTTCGACCGCCTTGCCGAAATCGGCGCCGCGGGCCAGGGCAAGGCCCTGCGCGTCGCGGTCGAGGGCGGCGGCTGTTCGGGGTTCCAATACGACATCCAGCTCGATACGCCGGCGGCGGACGACCTGGTGCTGGAAGGCAAGGGCGAGAAGGTGATCGTGGATTCGGTCTCGCTGCCCTTCCTGTCGAATGCGACCATCGACTTTGCCGACGAGCTGATCGGCGCGCGGTTCGTGATCGAGAATCCGAATGCGACCTCGTCCTGCGGCTGCGGCACGTCCTTCTCGATGTGACGCACCCGGCGGAAACGTCGTTTCTTGAGTATTTGAAAAGAGAAGAAGCAGCAGAGCGCGTCCCTGCTGCTTCTTCTCTTTCATAAATACTCAAATCCCGCAGGCGCCGCCCGCGCTGCCCTCAGGGATCGGTGCGCAGCCGCCCCGGCGCGGTGGCCGGGGCGAAGCGGTCCCAGACGAGGTAGCTGCCGGAGGCGATGACGATGGCGACGCCCAGCAGCATTTCGGCCGAGGGGCGCTCGCCGAAGAGCAGCGCGCCGAGGGCGACCATCCAGACGAATTGCAGGTTCATCAGCGGCGTGACGGTATAGGCGGGCAGCAGGCGCAGGGCCAGCACGGTCAGCCAGCGCGCGCCGAAGAGCAGCGCCGCGTAGGCGGCGACCAGCGCGACATCCCCTGCCCCCATCGGCAGCCAGACGAAGGGCAGCGCCAGCGCCATCACCCCGCCAAGGGCGAGGTTCGGCCAGAACACCTGCGCCAATGCGTTGCGCTCGACCGCGCAGATGCGCCGCGCCAGCACCATCGAGAAGGTGCCCGAGACCGCCGCGCCAAGCGCCCAGAGGTGGCCCGCGCCGACGGAGTGCAGCCCGGCGGGGAAAAGGCAGAGCATGCCGACGAAGCCTGCGGCCAGCGCGGCCCAGGCGGCGGGGCGGACGTGTTCGCCGAGGATCGGGCCCGACATCAGGCCGGCGAGGATCGGCATCAGGCCGATGAAAAGGAAGACCTCGGCGAAGGGCAGATGGTGGAAGGCCTGGAAGAAGGCCACGGCCGAGACCACCGTCGCCCCTGACCGCAGCGCCATCGTGCGCGGCGCGCCGGTACGCAGCGGCTGGCGCGTCGCGCGCGCCGTGCCCCAGGTCAGCGCCACCACGATGGCGCCCGACAGCGCGAAGAGCTGCGGCGCGGCGAAGCCCTGCCCGATCTGCTTGGTGATCGCATCCGCCAGTGCGATCAGCGCGGTATAGAGGACGACCAGCCCCGCCCCGACCGCCGCCGGGTTCATGATGCGACCCCGATCATCCCGCAGCGCGCGAAGCCTGCGAAGAACTCGGCGAAGCGCGCGGTCGAGGCTTCCGCCTCGGACAGGATCTCGCAGCCGTCGGCGTTGAGCCGCTGCGCCACCAGCGCGCGCATCTTGCCCCAGTCGTCGGACCGCTTGTCTTCCAGGTGGAACATGCACTCCGACATCGCCCGCAGCGGCCCCGGCACGGCGGGCGCGCGCCGGAAGGCCATCCGTCCGCGCGACAGCGCCTGGCGGAAGGTATCCTTGCCCGCCACCGCCATCGCCCAGTTGCAGACGAGGTAATCGTGATAGTCGTCGTGGATGTTGACCTGCGGCCCGGTCTCGGCGGCAAAGCGGTGGGTCTCGCCCTCGAGCCAGCCCTCCCAGATCGGCGAAGGCGTCGCGCCCGCGAACCGATGGGCGACGCAGACTTCGGCCAGCAGGTCGGCGTTCTGTTCGAGGTAGGCGAGCAGCCCGGCGAACTCGAGGCTTTCCAATGCGGATTTTGAAAGCTCCGGGTCGCGCCTCCCGTATTCCGACAGGTAGAAGACGATGTGGGTCAGCTCGTACGCCGCCTTCTTGTTCGGCATCGCGAAAGTGGCCGAGCGGTTAATGAAGCCGTGCAGCCGCTCGGTCAGCCCGGTGTCCTCGGGCAGCGCGTCGATCCCGCGCCGCAGCGTCAGCCGCCGCGCCTCGGCGCGTTGCAGGTCGGAAAGCTCCGCCTTCGCCAAGCCCTGTTTCGAGACCCAGGCCGCCAGCGCCTCGCCCTTGGTGCCGCCGATCCCCAGGTCTTCGAGGTCGAGGCAGAGCGACAGCAGGAAGCGGTAATATTGCGGAAAGAAGCCCAGGCGGGCCTCGATCCGGTCGTGGAAGGCCCGGTGCGGCTCCAACGCCTCGGGCGCCAGCCGCTCTCCGGTGCATTCCAGGATGTTCAGCACCTCGGCGTTTTCCTTCAGCCAGAACACGTCCTCGCTGCCGCGCCGGTGCCGCGCGAAGCTGTCGACGAGGCTTTCCAGCCGTCCCCCGCGCTCCTGGCGGGGGAACGGGACGTTCAGACGGATCACATTTGTCATGGGCTCTCTCCCCTCAAATGGCGCCAACCGAACGCCCCGTTTCCAACAGCCGTCAGGCCCGGATCAGCTGCCCGAGGTGAAGAGCTGGGCGCCGTCGCCGTCGATCGTGGCCGAGCCGGTCGGGGCGGAACCCGAGGTGAACAGCGCGGTGGAGCCGGAGGTGAAGAGTGCCGTGGAGCCCGAGGTGAAGAGCGCCGTGGAACCCGAGGTGAAGAGTGCGGTCGATCCCGAGGTGAACAGGGCAGTGGAGCCCGAGGTGAACATCTCGGTGGCTTCGCCGGAATGCACGCTCTCGTCCGTCATCGCGGTGGAGCCGGAGGTGAAGAGCGCGGTCGACCCGGAGGTGAACAGCGCGGTGGACCCCGAGGTGAACATGTCGGTCGCCTCGCCGTCGAACAGGCTGGCGGCGGTGTCCTGAACGTTGATGTCGAGGTCGGACTTGAGCAGTGCGGTCATGGTGGAAACTCCCAGGTTTCGAGGTTGCAGATGCCATTCAGGCTTGCAGCCACCGAACGAAACTCAAGAAGTTTTTCTACTCAGAGGTGTGAATCGCGCGCGTTATCCACAGGAGGAATTCCGCCCAAGCACATGACCCAAAACTCTTCCAGAATGTTCCAGAATGGTTAAAAAATTCTTTTCCACAGGGCCAAATGTGTCAGCGCCGCGTGATCAGTGGTGCGCGCCCGCCTCTGTGCTGTCCGGGGTTGTACCAGCCGGTTGCCAGTATGATGCGGGATCGCGTCAGGCGCGGCGCGAATCGATTCGCACCCCGGCGCTTGCCCCCGCCGGATTCATCGGCGATAGATCGGCAATGAGACTGACGCCGGACCCCGCCCCATGAAGATCGCGACCTTCAACATCAACGGCATCAAGGCCCGCGCCGAGGCGCTGCCCAACTGGCTCGACGCCGCGCGTCCCGACGTGGTGCTGCTGCAAGAGATCAAGTCGGTGGACGAGGCCTTCCCGGTCTCGCTGTTCGAGGATCGCGGTTACAACGTCGCGACCCACGGGCAGAAGTCGTTCAACGGCGTCGCCATCCTGTCGAAGCTGCCGCTCGAGGACGTCACGCGCGGGCTGCCGGGCGACGAGGCGGACGACCAGGCGCGCTGGATCGAGGCGACGGTGGTGGGCAAGACGGCGCTGCGGCTGTGCGGATTGTACCTGCCGAACGGAAACCCGGCGCCGGGGCCGAAATACGACTACAAGCTGGCCTGGATGGAACGTCTCCGCGCCCGGGCGGCCGAGCTGATCGCGGGCGAGGAGGTCGCCCTGATGGCGGGAGACTACAACGTGATCCCGCAGGCCGAGGACGCCGCCCGGCCGCAGGCCTGGGTGGAGGACGCGCTGTTCCTGCCGCAGACGCGCGATGCGTTCCGGCGGATCGTCAACCTCGGGTTCACCGACGCCTTCCGCACCCGCAACCCGGGGCCGGGGCATTACTCGTTCTGGGATTACCAGGCCGGGGCCTGGAACCGGAACGACGGCATCCGCATCGACCACCTGCTGCTGACGCCGCAATGCGCCGACCGGCTGGTCGATGCGGGGATCGACAAGGAGGTGCGCGGGCTGGAAAAACCCTCGGACCATGTGCCCGTCTGGATCGAGCTCGACCTCTGAGCCTTGCGCCCCGCCGGGGCGGGGCATACATTCGGACCTGAGCAAAGGAGAGCTGCCCCCATGGCCATGCAAGCCCACGAGATCGAGGACTTGATCCGCGAGACCTTTCCGAAGGCCCGCATCACGATCACCGATCTGGCCGGGGACGGAAACCACTATGCCGCCGAGGTGATCGACGAAAGCTTTCGCGGCCAGAACCGCGTGCAGCAGCAGCGCGCCGTCTATGCCGCGCTGAAGGGGCGGATGGACGGCCCCGCAGGCGCGCTACACGCGCTGGCCCTGACCACCAAGGCCCCCGACTGATTGCGCTTCCAGGAGAGCCAGATGACCGCTACCACCGATACCGCCACCCAGATCGCCGACACCATCGCCGCCAATTCGGTGGTGCTGTTCATGAAAGGCACCAAGGAAATGCCGCAATGCGGCTTTTCCAGCCGCGTCGCAGGCGTGCTGAACTACATGGGCGTCGACTTCAAGGACGTGAACGTTCTGGCCGATCCCGAAATCCGCCAGGGGATCAAGGATTTCTCGGACTGGCCCACGGTGCCCCAGCTTTACGTCAAGGGTGAATTCGTCGGCGGCTGCGATATCGTCACCGAGATGACGCTGTCGGGCGAGCTCGACCAGCTGTTCGACGCCAAGGGCGTGACCTACGACAAGCAGGCCGCCGAGCGAATCCGCGAAGCCAACGCCTGACCGGCGGAACCGAGGCGGTGCCCGAGGGCGCGCGCGGGTCGGGGGTGTTCCTCAAACGCGCCGTCGCCTTCGTCGCGCTGGCGGGACTGGGGGCGCTGCTCTACTTCGGCGGCGCCCGAGTGACCGGACTTATCGCCAAGCCCAGCCCCTATTGCCTGGCGCAAGCGCAACTCGCCGCCGCGATCATGCTGCGGCGTCAGGCCGGAGACAGCCGCGAGGCGGTGCTGGCCGGCGGGCCGGCGCGGTCCGAGGGCAAGAATCCCAAGCTCGATTCGTTGTCGCGGGCGGCGATGGCGCCTTTGGTCGAGGCCGCCTGGGCGCTGCCGATCGCTCCGCCGGGCGGTGGCGCGGCCGCGGCGCGCGCCTTCAGCCAGCAGGTGCTGGACGACTGCGTGCGTGACGGGCATTGAACAGAGGGCCGCTGGCGGCTCTGGCACGCTGGCGCCTTGCTTTAAGGTCGGCCGCTAAGCCATTGGGGGGAGTGGTGGGTGATGAGGGATTTGAACCCCCGACATCATCGATGTGAACGATGCGCTCTACCGCTGAGCTAATCACCCGAACCGGGCTGCCTAATAGCGAAGCCCGGGCGGCATAGCAAGGGCCTCCGGCACGGTTCCGCGACACTTGACGCGGGGGTCGGCTTTGGCGACTGTTCCCAATATCTTGTGTTGGGGGAAGTGATGAAGCGATACCTTGTCGGCGGCCTCGCCGCTTTCTGTCT
>JAGRMS010000548.1 GCA_020441135.1 Pseudooceanicola sp. | reverse complement strand
GGCATAGGGATCCTGAAAGACCATCTGGACGGCGCGATAGAAGGCCGCGTCGCGCGGCTCGCTGACCGGCTTGCCTTCGAAGATGACTTCGCCCCCGGTGACAGGTGCCAGCCCGCAGATCGCGCGCAGGACGGTGGACTTGCCCGACCCGCTTTCGCCGACGATGCCAAAGCTCGCGCCATTGGCGACGGTGAAGGACACGCCCTTTACCGCGTCCACCCGTTCAGAGCCTTGAGTAAAGCTGACGCTGAGGTTGCGGATGTCGAAGACGGCAGTCATGGGCGGCGCTCGCAACAGAGGGCGGCGCCCGAACGCCGGGTGGGCGCTGCAACGTTTCTGAAAGGCACTTTATCCCTCCACCCCGTCGAAGGCCTGTGACTGCTGCACCGTTGCAAAAGCGCCCGCCCGTCACGCCGCAGGCGTGCCTCCGGCACGACGGGGCGGTCGGGCGCTGCCCGGCGGCGCTTCGCGCCTTGTTCCGGGCAAAGAGAAAGAAAATTCACTCCGCCCACCCCGCTTCGCGCTGCAACACCGGCAAGGGCCTTACCCCGCCGTCGATCTTCGGCAGGCAATTGTAGAGCCCCCGCGTGTAGGGATGCTTCGCGTTCAGCAACTCCGATGCGCGCAGTTCCTCTACCACCTTGCCCGCATACATCACCAGCACCCGGTCGCAGAAGCTGGAAACCAGCCGCAGGTCGTGGCTGATGAGGATCAGGCCCATGCCCCGCTCGCGCACCAGCCGGTCGAGGATGCGCAGCACCTCGATCTGTACCGTCACGTCCAGCGCCGAGGTCGGTTCGTCCGCGATCAGCAGGTCCGGCTCGGTGATCAGCATCATCGCGATCATCGCGCGCTGGCCCATGCCGCCTGACAATTCGTGCGGATAAGCCGCGAAGACGCGCCTGGGGTCGCGGATCTGCACCGCTTCCAGCATGGCCAGCGCCCGCTCCTTCGCCTCGCCCTTCTGCCCGCCCGCGTGCAGGCGCCAGCATTCTACAAGCTGCTTGCCGATCGTCATGACCGGGTTCAGCGAGAACTTCGGATCCTGCATCACCATCGACATCCGCGCGCCGCGCAACGTCCGCCAGGTCGCCTTGTCGGCGGTCCGCAGGTCGATCCCGTCGAATTCCAGCCGCTTGGCCACCGCCACACCGGGAGGCGGCGTCAGCCCCAGGATCGCCCGGCCGGTCTGCGACTTGCCCGACCCGCTTTCGCCCACGATTCCCAGCCGCTCGCGGCCCAGGTCGAAGGTGACGCCCCGCACCACCTCCACCGGACCCTGCCGGGAGGGAAAGCGCACCCGCAGATCCTCGACGCGCAGCAGGCTCATTTGCGCCCCTTTGGGTCGAGAACGTCGCGCAGGCCATCGCCCAGCAGGTTGAAGCCCAGCGAGACGGTGAAGATCGCGATGCCGGGGATCGTCGCCACCCACCAGAAGTCGATCAGGAACCGCCGCCCGGCGGCGATCATCGCGCCCCATTCGGGTTGCGGCGGCTGCGCCCCGAGGCCGAGGAAGCCGAGACCGGCGGC
>JAGRMS010000114.1 GCA_020441135.1 Pseudooceanicola sp. | reverse complement strand
CTGCTGGTTGCCGCCCGACAGCTCCGCCACCGCGCGGCGCAGGTTCGCCGCCTTGATCGCCAGCCGCGCGCGCGAGGCTTCGGCCAGCGCCTGTTCGGCCCGGCCGTCGAGCCGCCCGTTCGGGCAGAGGCGCGGCAGGCTTGGCAGGCTGATGTTGTCGGCAGTGCCGAAGTCGAGGAACAGGCCCTGCCCCTTGCGGTCCTCGGGCACCAGGCACAGCCCCGCGCCGATGGCGGCGGCGACGCCTTTCGGCAGCGGTTGTCCGCGCAGATGCACGGTGCCGCCAAGCGCGTCGTCGATCCCGAACAGCGCCCGCGCCAGTTCGGTCCGCCCCGCCCCCACGAGGCCCGCAAGGCCCAGGATCTCGCCGCCCCGCACCTGCAACGACACCGCGCTGTCCGGGTAGGTCGCGGTGCGCAGCCCTACGATCTCCAGCACCGCCTCGCCCGCCCGGTGCGCCTGCCGCTGGTAGAACCGCTTGACGTCGCGCCCCACCATCATCCGCACCATGCGGTCGCGCCCGATCTCTTCCCGCGCGAGCTGACCCGCCAGCCGCCCGTCGCGCAGGGCGACGACGCGGTCGGCAATCTCTTCGATCTCGTTCAGGCGGTGGGTGATGAACAGCACCGCCACCCCGTCGCGCCGCAGGTCGGCGACCACCGACAGCAACCGCTGCGTTTCGGCCAGCGTCAGGCTCGACGTCGGCTCGTCCAGGATCACCAGGCGCGCATCGGCTGCCAGCGCCCGCGCGATCTCGAGCAGCTGCTGGTCGGCCAGCGACAGCCCCAGCACCGCATCGCGCGGGCCGAACCGGGTGCCAAGCCGCGTCAGGATCGGCTGCACCACCGCCTCCATCGTCGCACGGTCCATGCGTCCCAGCCGCCCTGCGCGGATTTCGCGGCCCAGCAGCACGTTGCCCGCCACGTCGAGGTTGGTGAAGGGGTTCAGCTCCTGGTGGACAAAGGCGATTCCCAGCGCCATCGCCTGCGCAGGCGTCAAGGCTTCGAAACTCTGCCCATCAACAGTTATACGCCCGGTATCGGGCGAAATCGTCCCGCCCAGCACCTTCATCAGCGTCGACTTGCCCGCGCCGTTCTCGCCGATCAACCCGACCACCTCGCCACCCTGCACGGACAGCGACACCTCGGACAGCGCCACCGCGCCCGGGTAGATCTTGGTCACACCGTCCAGCGACAGCGCAATGGGATTGGAAATCCTGCTCATCCTGCGCCTCTCCTGCCCCCCGACAAGAAAGCTGCGCCGCAGTGGAGGGTTGCGGCGCAGCCAGTCAAGCGGCGTGGAGTATCGCCGTCAACCTCCGAGACGCTCCCGGAGCTCTTTCTCGAACATGTCCACGTTGCCCTTGTCGATCACCTTCGTCGGAACGATGATCAGGCCATCCGCGGGTACGCCCGACTTGTCTCCACCCAGGTAGCTCGCCATCAGCTTCATGCCCTGGTAGCCCCACTGGTACGGATCCTGCACCACGGTGCCGGCAAAGCTGCCCTCGCGCACGGCGCCCAGCGTCACCGGGTCTTCGTCGAAGGCGATCACCGTCACGTCGCCAAGCTTGTCGGCGGCCTGCAGCGCCTCGTAGATCTTCGGCGGGTTGTAGGAATAGAACCCCACCATGCAGGTGATGTCGGGGTTCGCCGCCAGCACGTCGTCGACGTTCGACCGCGCCCGCGCAAAGTCCACGTCGTCGCCGCGCACGTCGACCAGTTCGATCCCCGACCCCTCGACCGCCTGCCGGAAGCCCGCGATGCGCTCCACCGCGTTATCCGCGCCAAGGAAGCCGACGAAGCCCATGCACTTGCCGCCGTTCGGCAGCGCGCCCCTGGCGATCTCGCCCGCCTGCACGCCGGCGGCGGTGTTGGACGAACCGAGATAGGCCAGGCGCTCGCTCTGCGGCGCGTCGCTGTCGGTGGTGAACAGCGGCACCTGCCCGGCGATGCGGTTGAAGGCGTCGATCGAGTTCTTCGGGTCCGCCGACGAGATCATGATCGCATCGGTCCCCGCCGCCACGAGGTCGTCCATCAGCTGGTTCTGCGCGGCCGCGGTCCCCTGCGCGGGATAGCGGAATTGCAGGTCGTATTCCGGCAGTTCCTTCTGCGCGGCCTTCACCCCGGCCTCGGCCAGTTTCCAGAAGTCCGAGGCGGCGTTGACCACGAAGGCCATCGACTGCTTGTCCTGTGCCGTGGCCGAGGTGGCCGCCAGCACCAGCGCCAACGCGGCGGCTGTGCGTTTCATTATCGTTCCTCCCTTGGGCCGGAATGGCCCCCTCATGACAGGCCGCCCTCCCGGCGCCCTGGTAATATTATCAATCCCAAGCGGGAGTTGATGCAACAGGCAATCAATTCAGACGTGTATCGGGGCCGCGGTCCGGCGGCGGCCCCGACAGGTTCAGTTGTCCTTGCAGAAGCCCGGATCATCCAGGTTGCAGACGTCCAGCCCGGTGAACAGCGGATCGCTCACCTTCTCGCCCTTCAGCAGCTGGAGCATCACGTCCGGGCCCTTCAGCCCCATCTCGAACGGGCGCTGACCGATCTGCGCGTGGCTGCGGCCCTCGCGGAAGGCGGCGGTCTGCGGCGGCAGGGTGTCGCCCGCGATGATGATCAGATCCTTGGCCTTCAGCTTGTCCATCACCTGGTCCGTCACCTGCGCATAGGCCTGCGGCGCGAACTGCGCCCAGCCGCCGATCAGGATGAAGGCGTCCAGGTCCGGGTTCGCCGTGAACACGTCCGACATCTGCTGGTTGGCGAGATCCGCCTGGTCGTTGGTGAAGACCGGGCAGCCCTCGACCTCGGTCCAGCCCTTCTGGCCGGTCAGCCGGTCGATGCCCTTCTCGCCGCTCGCCGTGTCGCGGAAACCCTGCGCGCGGGCGTTGATGTTGTCCGCCGCCACGTTGCCCAGTTGCAGGCAGACGGTGCCGCCCTCGGGCTTCAGCTTGGCGGCCTCTTCCGCCATCTTCACGCCCATCAGGTAGTTGTCGGTGCCCAGGTAGGTCTTGCGCAGGTCGCGGTCGGACTCGAGGAAATCCGCGTCGATGGTCATGATCGGCAGGTCGGGCGCCATCTGCCGGATGCGGTTCGCCATCGCCGGAGCGTTCGAGGGCGAGATCGCGATCGCCGCCACTCCGGCCGAGATCAGGTCATCGACGATCTGTACCTCGCCCGCCTCGTCCGCCGAAGAGGCGGGGCCGGTGTAGAGGCACTTGTATTCGCTGCCCGGATTGTCGGCGAGCCACTTCTGGCAGCCAAGGTTGATCTGCTCGAAGAAGGGGTTATCCAGCCCCTTCACCACGATCGCCAGCGTCTTGGCATCCTGTGCCAGGGCTGGTGCCGCCGCGACAGTCGCCGCAAGCGCGTATAGTCCAAGCTTCCAAGTCATTGATTTCTCCTCCCAAATGACCTTGTTTCGCCGCGGGTTTCTCCCCAGTCACCCCGGATACCAGACCCTGCGCACGTCTTGACCGGCGCGCTTGTAGGTCCATGCCCGCTCGATCATCTCCTCAAGATCGACCTTCGGCGCCCAGCCCAGCCGCTGGCGCGCCTTGCTGTTGTCCAGCCAGTTGCCGTGGAACGGCGTCCTTATCTCGATGGACCCGCTGCCGTTGCGCCGCTTCAGCAGCGCGGCAAGGCGTCCGTAATCCACCGGCTCGTTCATCGTGACGTTGAAGGTCTCGCCCTCCGCCGCCGGATGCACCAGCGCGGTCAGCGCGGCCGACACCACGTCATCCACATGCACGAACCCCCGCCGCAGCGGCTCGCCGTTCGCCGCGATCATCAGCGGCACCAGCCCCTCCTGCCGCGCGCGTTCCAGGTCGCCCTCCGGCATCAGCTCGGCCCAGGCCGGCCCGCCGAACTGCTCGGGGCCAAAGTCCAGCGCAAAGCGGAAGTCGTCCTTTTCCATGATCCAGGGCGCGCGGATACAGCAGGTATCCAGCCCGTACTGGATGCGATACTGCTCCAGCATCACCTCCTCGATCACCTTGGTCAGCGCATAGCAGCCGGGGTAGGCGCGTCGCGGTGACTCCTCGGTGATCGGGGCGTCGTAGGGCTGGAAGATGTGACCCACCGCGCAGTCGCCGCCCAGCAGGACGAAACGCCGCGCGGTATCGGATTCGCGGAACGCCTCGAGCAGCAGGAACATCCCCTTGACCGCCACGTCTATGGCCAGGTCCGGGCTCTCCTTCACCGCCGCCAGGTGCAGCACATGGGTGACACCGGCCATCGCCCGCGCGACATCCTCGCGGCTGGCGATGGACCCTTGCACCACCTCGACACCCGCGCCCGCAAGCCCGCGGTTGTGACACAGCGCCACCACCTGCGCATCGGCGAACCGTGCATCCCGCGGCAGCGCCGCCAGCACGTTCTGTCCGACCTTGCCGGTCGCGCCGGTCACAAGCAGCCGCATCACTCCCCCCGAAATAATACGCAAACGATATTTACTAATATCAATAAGTCAAGTAGCCGATAATAAGGGAGAGCGCGTTTTCCGGGCGAGACAAGACGCCCCGGAAGGCGCAGACTGACGACATCGCGGGACGAGGGGGGAGCCATGTCTCGATTGAAACTGTCGGGGATCGCCAAGCACTTTGGCGCGATCCAGGCCTTGCAGGGCGTCTCGCTCGAGGTGGCCCCTGGCGAGGTTCTGGGGCTGATGGGCGACAACGGCGCGGGCAAGTCCACGCTGGTCAAGATCATCGCCGGCAACTTCCCGCCCTCCTCGGGCACGATTCGCATCGACGACAAGCCGGTGCATTTTCACCGCCCGGTGGACGCGCAGGACGAGGGGATCGAGGTCGTCTACCAGGATCTCGCGCTCTGCGACAACCTCACCGCCGCGTCGAACGTCTTCCTCGGCCGCGAGGCGATGCGGCGGGTCGGTCCGGTCCGAATCATCGACTACCCGGCGATGAACCGCCGCGCGGGCGAACTGTTCCGCCAGCTGAAATCCGAAACCCGCCCCCGCGACCTCGTGCGCAAGATGTCGGGCGGGCAGCGGCAGGCCGTCGCCATCGCCCGCACCCTGCTTGCCGAACCGAAGATCGTGCTGATGGACGAACCCACCGCCGCGATCTCGGTCCGGCAGGTGGCCGAGGTGCTGGACCTCATCCGCCGCCTGCGCGACCGGGGCATCAGCGTCATCCTCATCAGCCACCGGATGCCCGACGTCTTTGCCGTCGCCGACCGAATCGCCGTCCTGCGCAGGGGCGATCTGGTGGCGAACAAACGCACCGACGCCTCCTCGCCCGAAGAGGTGACGGGCCTCATTACCGGCGCCATCGAACTGGCCTGAGCGGAGAGACACATGACCACCATCGACGACGTCATCTCCCGCAGCGAGCATCGCAACATCGTCTCGCGCATCACCGGCCTGCCGGTGTTCTGGGTCTTCCTCGCCGCCGTGCTGGCCTGCCTGTCGCTGACCCTGCTCACCGACACCTTCGCCACTTCGCGCAACCTGTTCAACGTGACGCGCAACTTCGCCTTCGTGGCGATCATCGCCATCGGCATGACCGCCGTGATCGCCTCGGGCGGGATCGACCTGTCGGTCGGCTCCACCGTGGTGCTGACGGCGATGGTGATCTCCGTCCTGATGTCGGGCGGCATGTCCTTCGCTCTCGCCGCCGCGCTGGCGCTCGGCGCCGCCCTGGCGGTCGGTTTCGTCAACGGCATCCTGATCGCCTATGTCGGGATGCCGCCCTTCGTGGTCACGCTGGGGATGCTCTCCGCCGCCCGCAGTCTGGCGATGGTGCTGTCCAACAACAAGATGATCTGGGAGTTCGGCCCCGACCACCAGCTGCTGCTCTGGATCGGCGGCGGCTCCAGCTTCGGCCTGCCGCATCCGGTCTTCGCGCTGCTGGCCCTCGGCATCGTCATGTCGCTGGTCTTCCGCTGGACGCGCTGGGGCCAATACGTCTTCGCCATCGGCGGGAACGAGCAGGCGGCGACGCTGACCGGCATCCCGGTCAAGCGGCAAAAGGTCACGATCTACATGTTCTCGGCCTTCACCGCCGGGATCGTCGGCATCCTGATGACCGGCTGGCTTGGCTCCGTCACCACCAATCTCGGCCAGTCGATGGAGCTTGCGGTGATCGCCGCCGCCGTGATCGGCGGTGCCAATCTTGCAGGCGGGGAGGGCACCGCCCTGGGCGCTGTCGTGGGTGCGCTGCTGATCGAGGTCATCCGCAACTCGCTAATCCTGCTCGGCATCTCGACATTCTGGCAAGGCATGTTCATAGGGACGTTCATTATCGTTGCCGTCGCATTCGACAGGCTCCGCAGTCGGCGGACCTGAGGAGGGTTTTGCGACACGCGAAGGAGAGGCCAGTGCAATGACGTCGAAGCCGACCATGATGGATGTGGCGACCCTGGCGGGGGTGTCGCAGGCGACGGTTTCTCTGGTCCTGAACGGCAGCCCCGGCACGCGCTTCAGCGACGCCACCCGCGCGAAGGTGCATCAGGCGGCAGAAGAGCTGGGCTACCGGCTGGTTCGCCGCGCCCAGTCGCCCGCCCCGACCGAGACCAAGGTGATCGGCTTCATCGCGGACGAGCTGACCGCCGACCCCTGGATGGCGCTGGCCTTCGAGGGCGCGCGCGAAAAGGCGCTGGCGCAGGGTGTCTCCGTGACGCTGGCGATCAGCCGGGGCGGCGACATGCCGGACGAGACGGTGTTCAACCAGTTCATGCAGGGGCCGCTGCTGGGCTTCATCTACGGCACCATCCTGACGCGCGAGGTGGAACCGCCCGCGCCGCTGTTCCAGGTGCCCTCGGTGCTGCTCAACTGCTACGACCGCAAGCGCCGCCTGCCGTCCGTCTTGCCCGGCGACCTCGAAGGCGGCCGCGCGGCGACCGAGCGGCTGATACGCGCCGGACGCCGCCGCATCGCCATCATCAACGGCCAGGACGGCCTCGACGCCTCGCGCGACCGCCTGCGCGGCTACCGGCAGGCGCTGGCCAGCAACGACATGAGCTTCGACCCCGAACTGGTCGAATGGGGCAACTGGGAACCGCAGGCAGGCTACGAGGGCACCCGCCGCTTCCTGTCGCTGAAACAGCCCCCCGACGCGATCTTCTGCGCCAACGACCTGATGGCCGTGGGCTGCTACGAGGCGCTGAAAGAGGCGGGGCTGCACATTCCGCAGGACGTTGCCGTCATCGGCTTCGACAACCGCGAGATCGCCCAGTTCATGCGCCCGCCGCTGACCACGCTGATCCTGCCGCATTACGACATCGGCGAGGCGGCAACCGAGCTGCTGTTCGACCTGGCAGGCCGCCTGCAACCGCGCCACGACCAGATCAAGGTGGAATGCCGCCTGCTCGAGCGCGAATCGGTCGAGAGCCACGGCCCCGGCGCGGATGACACCTTTGCCCCGGGCGTGCGCGCTTCGGCCGGTTAGAACGCGGGCGGTTTCTTTGCCCGGAAGGCGGCGAGACCCGCTTGCAGGTCGCGCCCCTCCAGGTGCTCGGTGAAATGCGTCAGTTCCGCCTTGATCCGCGCCGCGCGGCCGGGATCGCGGGTGGCGGCGGCGGTCAGGGCCTTGACGTGGCGGTTGACCTCCGGGCTGGCCTTCGCAATCGCCCGCGCCATCTCCATCGCCCGCTCCATCAGCTGCTCGCGCGGGACCACCTCGGTAATCAGTCCCCAGTCGCGCAGCCTCTCCGCCGGGACCAGTTCCGCCGAAAAGAACAGTCGCGCGGCGTTCCCCGGCGCGATCTTCTCGGGCAGGCGCACGGTGCATCCCGCCGCAGGAACAACCCCGTAGCGGGCATGACCGTCACCGATCTTCGCCCCCTCCGCCGCGATCAGGATGTCGCAGGCCAGCAGCAGTTCCAGCCCGCCCGCGACTGCCACGCCGTTCACCGCGCCGATCACCGGGACGGGCAGGTCTTCGACCATCTGCACCACGTCCATGTTGTAGCTCAGCGTCTCCAGCAGCACCGTCTTGCCCTGCGCCAGCAGCCGCTCGAATTCCAGGAGGTCGCCGCCCGCCGAAAAGCCCTTGCCCGCGCCGGTGACGATCACCGCGCGAATCCCTTCGAGCCGGGCGACCTCTTCCACCCGCGCCTTCAGCGCCCGCATCATCACCTGCGACATGGCGTTCAGGCTTTCGGGCCGGTTCAGCGTCAGCACGGCGATGCCCTCGGCAAAGGACAGTCCGATCGGCTCCGCCTCGGCCCGCGATACCTCGCACCGCTGGGGCAGCGGCGCCAGGGCGGCTTCCAGCTGCGCCACCTGCTCCGCCGTCGCCCCAGCCAGCACGATCCGCACCACGGTGCGCTTGCGGCTGTCGAGGCTGACCTCGACCGTCGGCGTCACACCGGCCCCGAACAGCGCCTCGGCCTCCAGCCGCACCTTCTCGGCAATCGCCCTGTCGCGCAGGTCGGGCTTGAACACCTTGCCCACCGCCGTCACCGGCAGCGCGTCGATCACCAGCACCGACCGCGGCCGCGCCGGGGGTTCCGGAACCTTCTCGGCCATGTGCCGCCGCAGCGCGTCGAGGTCCAGCTTCACCCCCTTGGCGGGAACCACGAACAGCGTCGGCACCTCGCCCGCATACTGGTCGGGCATCCCCACGGCAGCGCTCGCCGCCACGCCGGGGAAGGTGTTCGCCACGTCCTCGATCACCGCCGGGTCGATGTTGTGGCCGCTGCGCACGATCAGATCCTTCTCGCGCCCCGTCAGGATCAGCCGTTCATCCTTCGTCAGGTATCCCACGTCCCCCGTGGTTAGCCATCCATCCGCCGCCAGAGTCCCTGCGTTCTGGGCCGGGTCGAGATAGCCGGGAAACACCTGCGGCCCCTTCACCTGCACCA
>JAGRMS010000113.1 GCA_020441135.1 Pseudooceanicola sp. | reverse complement strand
GCATGAAGCCCTCCAACCTGTTCTACCAGTCGCGCCAGCGCCGCCCCATGCTGGAGCGCGCGCAGGGCGTGTCCATGTGGGACCGCGACGGCAGGCACTACATCGATTCTTGCAGCGGCGCGATGGTCTCCAACATCGGTCACTCGAACCCGCGCGTGCTGGCCGCGATGCGCGCGCAGATGGAGAAATCGACCTTCGGCTACCGCCTGCACTTCCAGACCGAGGCGTCCGAGGCGCTCGCCGCACGCACCGCCGCGCTCTGCCCGCCGGGCCTCGATCGCGTGTTCTTCGTCTCGGGCGGGTCCGAGGCGACCGAGAGCACCATCAAGCTCGCCCGCCAGTACAAGATCGCCATCGGGCAATCCAGCCGCTGGAAGGTCATCGCGCGCTATCCGTCCTACCACGGCTCGACCCTCGGCGCGCTGTCGATCACCGGCTACGACCCTCTGACAGGGCCCTTCCTGCCGATGATGCAGGCGATGCCCAAGATCCCTGCCCCCCGCGCCTATCTCGACGGGCTGAACCCCGACGACCCCGCCACCGGACACCACTACGCCGACATGCTCGAGGCGAAGATTATCGAGGAAGGCCCCGAAACCGTCCTCGCCTTCATCGTCGAACCCATCGGCGGCGCCTCCACCGGCGCGCTGGTGCCGCCGGCGGGCTACATGGAGCGTATCCGCGAGATCTGCACCCGCCACGACGTCCTGCTGATACACGACGAGGTGATGACCGGGGGGGGACGCACCGGGCGCTTCTGGGGGGCCGAGCACTGGGGCACGACTCCCGACATCATCGCCATCTCCAAGGGCTTCGGCGGCGGATATGTCCCGCTTGGGGCGATGGTGGCGCGGTCGGACATGGTGGATGCCGTCATGGCCGACGGCGGCTTCCAGCACGGCCACACCTACGCCGGCAACCCGCTCGCCTGTTCCGCCGGTCTCGCCGTGCTGGACCAGATCGAGCAGAACGGCCTGATCGACAACGCCGCCCGGATGGGCGAGATGCTGAAATCGCGCCTCACCGGCCTGATGAACCGCTACCCCTTCATCGGCGACGTGCGCGGCAAGGGCCTGCTGCTCGCCTTTGAACTGGTCGCCGACCGCACGACGATGGAGCCGCTTCCTGCCTCGATGAAGGCTTTCCTGCGGCTGGTCGACATCGCCTATGACCACGGGCTCATCATCTATTCCCGCCGCACCCGCGGCGGCACCTCGGGCGACCACTTCCTGGTCTGCCCGCCGATGATCGTCACCCCCGGCCAGATCGACGAACTGATGGACAAGTTGACCGCCACCCTCGACGCCTACGCCGCCGAAACCCGGCTGGCCGAGACTGCCGCGTGAGGCTGCCCGACAAGACCACCGCGATGGCCGAGGCCATCGCCCGCATCCCCTCCGGCGCGACGGTGATGCTGTCGGGCTTCGGCGTGCCGGGCACGCCCTTCGCGCTGATCCAGGAACTGATCCGCCAGGGGCAGGACAACCTGACCATCATCAAGAACGACGCGAACGAGACCGGCATGGGCGTCGATCACCTGCTGGCCCACGGACGGGTCAAACGCCTGATCACCACCCACATCGGCCTGAACCCACGCGCCGTCGCGATGATGAACGCGGGCGAGATCGAGGTGGAGTTCTGCGCGCAGGGCATCCTCGCCGAACGCATCCGCGCGGGCGGCGCGGGGCTGAAGGCCATCGTCACCGACATCGGCCGCGACACGGAACTGGCGCAGGGCAAGCCCCGCCTCGACATCGGCGGCGCCCCGGCGGTGGTGGAACTGGCCCTGCGCTGCGACGTGGCGCTGGTCCATGCCGCGAAGGCCGACACCTTCGGCAACCTGACCTTTGCCGCCACCGCCCGCAACTTCGCCCCGCTGATGGCCATGGCCGCCGACCGCGTGATCGCCGAGGCCGAGGCCATCGTGCCGCTGGGCGCCCTGCCCCCGGACCAGGTCCACGCTCCCGGCCCCTTCGTCGACCACGTCGTCGCGCTCGACACCCTCAGCGAGGAGTATGGCGTTGTCCGGCGCGCGTAACCGCATGATCGCCCGCGCCGCGCAGGAGATCGCGCCCGGCATGGTGGTCAACCTCGGGATGGGCCTGCCCACCCGCGTGATCGACCACATCGCCCCCGATTTTCCGGTCTGCCTGCATACCGAGAACGGCCTCACCGGCATCGGCCCGACGCTGCCTTACGAGCAGGCCGACCGCAACCTGATCGACGCGGGCGGGGCCTATGTCTCGACCATCCCCGGCAGCGCCTTCTGCGACAGCGCCACCTCTTTCGCGCTGGTCCGCTCGGGCCGGCTCGACCTGACCATGCTCGGCGCGTTCGAGGTCTCTGCCACCGGCGACCTCGCCAACTGGAAGATTCCCGGCCGCTTCACCCCCGGCGCGGGCGGCGGCATCGAACTGGCGCAAAAGGCCCGCCGCGTCGTGGTGCTGACCACCCACACCGACCGCGACGGCAACCCCAAACTGGTCGGCCGCTGCACCCTTCCCTTGACGGCCAAAGCCTGCGTCGCCCGCATCTTCACCGAGATGGCGGTGATCGACGTGACCCCCCAGGGCTTCGCCCTGCGCGAAATCGCCACCGGCCTCGACCCCGCCACCGTCAC
Organism: Pseudooceanicola sp.; assembly: GCA_020441135.1. Lineage (GTDB taxonomy): Bacteria > Pseudomonadota > Alphaproteobacteria > Rhodobacterales > Rhodobacteraceae > Seohaeicola_A. The sequence goes on along the minus strand of JAGRMS010000113.1, from coordinate 11,005 downwards.
CGCCGCCACCGGCGCGCCGCTCGCCCTGCCCACGGGCCAGATCCCGGAGTTCTGATGGACCACGACCTAGAGACCCGCCTCCGCCACGCCGTCGACGCCCTGTTCGACGCCGAAACCCAATTCCTCGCCGACCTCGTCGCCTTCCCCTCCACCCGAGGGCAGGAGCAAAAGGCGCAGGACTTCATGGCCAGGGCGATGCGCGACCGGGGCCTTGAAACCGACCGCTGGACCATCGACGTCGCCGACATCCGCGACATGCCGGGCTTTTCCCCCGTCATCGGCAACTACGACGACGCCGTGAACGTCGTCGGCGCGCACCGCGCCCGCACTGCCAAGGGCCGCTCGCTGATCCTGAACGGCCACATGGACGTGGTGCCCGAAGGCCCGCACGACATGTGGGACACCCCGCCTTACGAGCCCCGCGTCGACGACGGCTGGATGTACGGCCGTGGCGCGGGCGACATGAAGGCGGGCCTCGCCTCGAACCTCTTCGCCCTCGACGCCCTGCGCGCCTGCGGCTTCGCGCCCGCCGCCGACGTCTTCGTGCAATCGGTGGTCGAGGAGGAATGCACCGGCAACGGCGCGCTCGCCTGCCTGCAACGCGGCTACCGCGCCGATGCCGCCCTGATCCCCGAACCCTTCGCCGAGACGCTGGTGACGGCGCAGGTCGGCGTGCTCTGGTTCCAGGTCCACCTGCGCGGCCTGCCCACCCACGTCGCCTATGCCGGCAAGGGCGCCAACGCCATCGAGGCCGCAATGCCCCTGATCGCCGCCCTGCACGAGATGGAGGCGCGCTGGAACGCCGACCAGGCCAAGCCCGGCCACTACCACCACGTTCACCACCCGCTGAACCTGAACGTCGGCAAGATCGAGGGCGGCGACTGGACCTCTTCCGTCCCCGCCTGGTGCGTCTTCGACGTCCGCATGGGCGTCTACCCCGGCCAGGACATGGCCGCCGCCCGTGCCGAGATCGAGGCGACGATCCACGAGGCCGCCCGCCAGAGCGATTTCCTGCGCAACAACCTGCCCGGCATCCTCTGGAACGGCTTCATGGCCGAGGGCTACGCGCTGGCCGACGATACCCGCGAGACCGCGCAGCAGGCCATCGGCGCGCTGGAACAGGCGCACCACGCCGTTACCGGCACCGCGTTGAACCGCGCCGCCATCACCGCCACCACCGACGCCCGCTTCTTCGGCCTCTACGCCGATACGCCCGCCCTGGTCTACGGGCCGAAGGCCGAGGCCATCCACGGCTTCAACGAACGCGTCGACCTCGAAAGCCTGCGCCGTGTCACCCTGACCACCGCGCTCTTCATCGCCGAATGGTGCGGGCTGGAAACGCTCTGAACCGTTCGGACGGGCGCCCCGCACCCATCGCCCCCTGCCGGATCACGCGAAGCTCCCCTGGCAGAACCACCCCCCCGACATCGCCGCGCCGTGGGCGTAGCACAGCCACAGCCGCGCGCCCTCGGCGGTTGTCACCACCCAGTAATCCCGCACCCCGCTGCGCCATTCGGGATCGTCCAGCCACCACTCCGGCGCGATGCGCTCGGGTCCGCGCGCCGCCGCCAGGTGCCAGGTCCGCCCGCGCCAGCGGAAGGTCGCGGGCAGCCGGGGATGCGCCGGGGCGTGGACGATCTCGGGCCGCCACAGCAGCAGCGGGCGCGGCACCGGGGCCGGCGGCCAGTCCCGCGCCGGTTCCGACCAGGCGGCGGCCAGCGTCAGCGCCCCCTTCTCGGGGATGTGGCTGTCGCCGGGATGGCGGCGGGTGATCGCCTCCAGCCCGACCCGCGCGCCCAGCCGCGCGATCAGGTCGTCGACCCCCGACTGCGCCGCCAGCCGGTCGCGCACCGCCTGCCCCGCCTCCAGGTGCCCGACCACCGTACGCTCGTACAATGGCTCGGTCGCCAGTGCCTCCAGCCGCAGCATGTCGATGCCGAACCCGGCGTCGATCTGCTCCAGCTTCATCTCCAGCAGCGGCCGGATGCGCGCGGCATCGTGCCCCGGCCGCGCCAGCCCGACGGTGATGCATTCCGCCCGCTGGTCGGTGCGATGCGCCTCCAGCCGCAGCGTCCGCACCCCCCGCGCCTTGGCCTTCAGCAGCTCGCACAGGCGCGGCAGCAGCCGGTCGATCCCCGCCAGCAGGTCGTCCTTCAGCCCGATCGGTTCGGGCAGGGTCAGCCGCACCGCGAAGTGATCCGGCAGCCGCGCCGGCGACACCGGCTCGGGCGCGCTGCCCACCGCCTGGTCCAGCCGCGCCACCAGCCCGGTGCCGAACCGCCGCGCCAGCGCCGCCCGTGGCTGGCCCAGCAGGTCGCCGACCTGCCGCAGCCCCAGCCGCGCCAGTTGCGCCGTGGTCTCGGCGTCCAGCCGCAGCGCCGCCACCGGCAGCGGCACCAGCGCGCTCCAGGCCTGCCCCGGCGCCGCGATGCGCGCCTGACCGCCGGCCGGAGTGTTCACCACCTGCGGCGCCGCGCCGCCCTTGATCCAGTGCCGCTTGCCCGCCCGCGACCGCGTCGCCCGCGCCTCCTGGTCGATCGCATCGCCGCTGCGCGCCGCCGCCGCCGCCTGCCCGGAAAATCGCGCCAGCGCCCAGGCCGCGCCCAGCGTATCGGCGATCCCGCAGGTCACGCTCAGCCCCATGTCGGCGCAATCGGTCTCGACCACGCCCACCAGTTCCGCCTCGCCCCCGAACAGATGCGCGCAGCCCGTCAGGTCGACCACCAGCGAATCGGGCGGCGCATCGGCGACCCAGGGGCTGAACTTGCCCGCCCAGCGCCGCAGCGCCGCCAGGAAGGCCACCTCGGCCGGGGTATTGCGCGCCCGCGTCACCAGCCCCGCGCACATCGCATGGGCGTCCCGCACCGGCTGGCCCACCCGCAGCCCCGCCGCCTCCGCCTCGCCGTTCAGCGCGGTGATGACCTGCGCGTTGGCCTCTTCCGCCACCACCGCCAGCGGCCCCGGTTCGATCAGCCGCTCGGCGCGGATCACCCGCTCGGCCCCAAGGCGCGGGAACCACAGGGACAGGACGCGGCGATTGGGCAAGGCAGGAGGCTTTCCGAGTATGTTCCCGTTTTGTTCCTGACTACACCCCCATGCGCCCCAAAGTCGAGTCAGCTCGTCCGGCGCCGCGACTCCAGCGATTTGGCGAACTCCGCCACCTTGAGCTTGAACCGCTTGCTCAGCGTCGCCTTGGCCAGCCGGAAGGACTGCACCAGCAGCCGCGCCGACAGCGTCTTGGGCTTCAGCTCCAGCACCACCGACAGCCGCGTCCGCTGCTTCGACAGCGCCATCAGGTCCAGCGTGAGCGTGCCGTCCAGCCCCTGCGAATCGGCCTCGAAGCGGATCGCCGTCGGCCGCTCGTACTGCGCCAGCAGCAGCGACAGGTCGCGCGGCTTGCCGCGCAGGTTGAACTTCGCCGCCCAGGTCATCCCCTGCGCCGGGGGCTTCAGGTCGCGGTCGCGCTGCACCTCGATCCCCCGCCGGATCGCCTGCCGCTCGAAGCCGTCGAAATCCGACAGGTTCTCGAACACGGTCTCGATCGGCGATTCAATGTCTTCCCTGGTCGAAAACTGCATCTGCTATCCCGTGCCCTTTCGGCCCCCGGGGGGCAACTTGGTGTCAATCGAGCGTATCCGCAAGCCAGTTCTGCAACAGGAAATGCGCGATGGCCCCCTTGCGCGCGGGCTTGATCGTCGGATGATCGCCCGCGAAGACCTGCATCATTTCCTCGCGAGTCACCCAGAGCGCGTCGTCCAGCTCCTCGGGGTCCAGCCGGATCTCGGTCCCCGTCGCCTCGCCCCGGCAACCCAGCATCAGCGAGGCCGGAAACGGCCAGGGCTGGCTGGCGAGATACTCGACCCGGCCCACCGGGATACCCGATTCCTCCAGCACCTCGCGCCGCACCGCCGCCTCCATCGTCTCGCCCGGTTCGACAAAGCCCGCCAGCAGCGAATACATCCCCTGAGGCCAGCCGTGCGACCGCCCCATGAGAACAGAATTTCCGTGCGTGATCAGCATGATGACCACCGGATCGGTGCGCGGGAAATGCTGCGCCTTGCAGGCCGGGCAGCCCCGCTGCCAGCCCGCGTGGCTGACCTCGGACGCATGGCCGCACTTCGCGCAGAACCGGTGCGAGCCGTGCCAGTTCACGATCGCCTTCGCCGTCGCCACCAGTTCGGCGTCGCGCGGCGTCAGGCGCGGCATGATCCGCCGCAACTCGGCAAAGACATACCCCGGCGGAAAGTCCGGGTGCGCCTGCTCGGACTGGTCGAAGAAGGTGCCCAGCGACGAGGTGTCCTGTCCATCCGGCTCCCAGCCCGAAATATCCACCGCGAAATTCGGCGCCCCCGACGGCTCCAGGCCCAGCAGTACCGGCGCCTCGATCTCGCCCTTCAGGCCCCGCTTCAGCACCGGATGCGCCATCGGCACCAGCGCCAGCCGGTCGCCCTCGACCAGCGGCTTGCCCCGCCACAGCAGGACACAGGCCGCGTCCTCGTGCGCCAGCGCCGCCGCCAGCGCGCCTGCGTCGTTCCTGACCTTCGCCGCCCGGTCCAGCCCGGCCCCGCCGAATGTCACCTGCTCCGCGTTGCGCATCCCGCTCTCCCCGCAATTCGGGGCTGGCATGGCACAGGAACCGGGACATTTCAACGCGCCCCCTTTGCGTTTGACGCCGGTTTGCGACAGACTTGCCCCAAGGCCCCGCCATGGCCGCCCCCGAGGGCGGCACCAGCGAAAGGACCGTGCGACCCCGGATGAACCAGACCGGCAGCTTCTCCACCGCGCAGGCCGGACCCGTGGACACCACGGTGCGGCTGCGGCTGCTGGCGACCACCGACCTGCACATGGCCCTGGCCGGCACCGACCCCGCCGATGACCGGCCCGTCCCCGGCCTGACCCGCCTCGCCACCCTGATCGCCACGGCCCGGAGCGAGGTTCCCGGCGCGATCTGCCTGCTGCTCGACAATGGCGACGCCCTTCAGGGCGGCGCCCTGGGCGAACTGGCCGCCTCCGGCGACCGCCACCCGGCGATGCACGCCTTCCGCTATCTCGGCTACGACGCGCTCGGCCTCGGCAACCACGATTTCGACCTCGGGCTCGACCACCTCGGGCAGGTGCTGCGGCAGGCCCCCTGTCCCGTTGTCTGCTCCAACCTCGACACCGCGGAGGACCGCGGCTTCGCCCCCTCTGCGGTGATCGAACGCGACACCCCCGCCGGAACCCTGCGCGTCGGCATCCTGTCCTTCCTGCCGCCCCAGACCACGATGTGGAACGCCCGCCACCTCCAGGGCCGCGCCACGACGCAGGGCATCCTCGCCGCCGCCCGCCGCGCGCTGCCCGAACTCCGCGCCCGCTGCGACCTCGTGGTCGCGCTGGCCCACAGCGGTCCGGGCGACCCCCGCCCGTCCCCCGGCGCCGAAAACGCGGCGTTGGCGCTGGCCCGCATCAAGGGCATCGACGCGGTGATCGGCGGCCACACCCACCAGCGGCGGCCCTTCCCGGCGCAGGACAGCGGCGGGGCGCCCGTGGTGGTGCCCGGCGCCACCGGATCGGACCTCGGCGTGATCGACCTGACCCTGCGCCCCCGCCGCACCGGCGGCTGGCGCGTCACCGGTTCTGCCGCCGAACTGCGCCCCGCAGCCGTCCCCGGCGGCGCGCTGGCGATCGAGGAGATGGGCCTCAAGCTCCTGCTGGCGAAGGACCACGCCCGCGCCCGGGCCCTGGTGCGCGAACCTGTCGGCCGGCTTGACCAGCCGGTCCACAGCTACTTCACCTTTTTTGCCCCCGACCGCGCCCTGGCGCTGGTCGCCGCCGCCCAGGCCGCCGCCCTGCGGCCTCTGCTCAAAGGCCCCGAGGCCGCCCTGCCCCTGCTCTCGGCTGCCGCCCCGGGCCGCTTCGGCGCGCGGGCCGGGCCGTCCAGCTATGTCGACATCCCCGTCGGCCCGGTAGCGATGCGCCACCTGCTCGACCTCCAGGTCTTCGCCAACGACCTGCACGCCGTTGTCGCCACCGGCGCGCAGCTCGCCGACTGGCTCGAGCGCGCCGCCGGCCTGTTCCACACCATCGCCCCCGGCAGCGATGGCGCGCCGCTGGTGGACCGCGACCTGCCCGGCCACGACTTCGACGTGATCCACGGCGCGACCTGCGAGATCGACCTCGCCCGCTGGCCCCGCTTCCGCCCCGACGGCAGCCCCCGCGACCGCCGCGCGCGCCGCATCCGCGACCTCCGCGTCGGCGGCAGGCCCGTGACCCCCGGCGACCGCTTCGTCGTCGCCCTCAGCAGCTACCGCCTCTCCGGCGGCGGCAACGTCGCGGCCCTGCAACAGGCAATCCCGCTCGGCCTGCCCCCCATCCCTTCCCGCGACGCCCTCGCCGCCTACCTCTCGCACCGCACCCCCCGCGACCCGCTGGAAGACGCCCCCCCGCCGTGGCGTTTCACCCCGATGCCCGGCACCCGCGTCAGCGTCCAGACCGGCCCCGGCGCCCGTGCGCACCTGTCCGACCTCGCGGGGCGCGGCATCACCGACGAGGGCCTCGACCCCGACGGCTTTCTCCGCCTGCGCCTGCCCCTCTGACGGTTGCCAAGACCGCCCGGACAGCCTATATCGCCCCCCGAGAGGTTGGCGCGGGCAGGCGCCTCGCCAACCTGGTCAGGTCCGGAAGGAAGCAGCCACAACGAGCCCCGCTTGGGTCGATGTCCAGCCTCTCACCCCACCGCAAGGCGATACGGTCGGCGATGGCCCGACCGGCGCGGCGGGGCCAGCCCCGCCCTACGCCCAATCCGGCCGCAACGATCGGAACGCGCCTGCGGCGCCTGCGCTCCGCGCGGGAGTATTTGTAAAGAAAAGAAGCAGGCACCCCTGGTTCCTTTTGCCTGAAATATCCTGGGGGAGTCGCCCGGCACGGGCGGCGGGGGCAAAGCCCCCTCTGTCGTTACAGGCCGCGCCGACGCCGCCGTCTGCGTAGGGCGGGGCTCGCCCCGCCGCCCCTCTCAGCCCTTCGGCGGCGCCAGCGGCGTATAGGCACACCGGTCCGGCTTGATGTCGACCAGCGGCGTCCCGTCCAGGCAATCCAGCCCCCGCACCACCAGCACGGTCCCCTCGATGCGCTCCAGCCGCACCAGCGCCGTGCCGATCGGATTGGGCCGCACCGGCGAGCGCAGCGCGAAGGTGCCCCGCGTGTCCTTCGTATGTCCGGGATTCTGCACTACCAGATCCCGCCGCGACTGGTGCAGCCAGTAGAGCAGCTCCACCGTTTCGAACCCCTCCAGCCCCATCAGCGCCGGCCCCCAGGGCTCGAACACCTCCACCCGGCACTCCGGTCCGTCGACCTTGCCTTGCCGCGGACAATCCTTCCGGTCCCGCCACGGCGTATGGATCACCCCGATGAACCGCAGCGCCGCGTCCGCCGCCGGCGGCAGATCGACCCGCACCTCGCCCGCCCGGATGTCCTGCATGATCGCGCTCCTTGCCCCGCGGCCCCGCCGCCCCATATTCACCAACACACCACGGGAGAGACGCCATGAGCAAGACCGTCAAGCAGATGCTCGCCGAAGCGAAGGCCGCCGTTCCGGCCGTCGACATTCAGCGCGCCCGCGATCTCATCGCCGACGGCGCATTGGTGGTCGATACCCGCGACACCTCCGAACTCGCCTCCGGCAAGGTCAGGGGCGCGCTCCACGTCCCGCGCGGCATGATCGAGTTCCGCGCCGACCCCGAGACGGACTCGCACAACCCCGAATTCCGCAAGGACCGCCCCGTCCTGCTCTACTGCGCCTCCGGAGGCCGCTCCGCGCTGGCCGGCCAGACCCTCCGGCAGATGGGCTATGACAAGGTCTACAACCTCGGCGGTTTCAAGGACTGGGTCGCGGCGGGGGGCGAGACCGAGCCCGCCTGACCTCAGGCCACCGCCGCCGTCAGCACCGGCCACTTCAGGGACCGGATCTCGGCATAATCGCAGGTGATCTCCTCCCCTGCCGCGATATCGCGCGCGGCCACGACAAAGGCCGTCGGCGCGTTCACCCCCTCGACCACCGTGTTCGGATCGCCCGAATGGTTGGTGAACCGGTCCGCGTCGCCCGAAAGCACCAGTTCGTCCGACTCGGGGAAATACTCGCAGTAGTGCTCGAGATACTCCCGCACATGCGCCGGAAAGCGCGGCAGTTCGGCGCCCGGGATGATCCGGTCGATCGCCGGATCGTAGGCCCAGATGCGCGTTCCCGCGGCAATCGGCTCGGCGGCGAAGACGCCGAACCCGTGGATCGGGCTGGCATTCAGGGTGGTGCGGACGAGAAGCATGGACAGGATCCCCCGGCAGGCGGTCCCTGTCAGGTTGCGCCGCCCGGTCGGGAAATCAATGGGGGCGCAAACATTTCAACAACGGCTCAAATTTGCCTGGTTGGCCGGAACCCTGGGCGGCGTGAAACGGCCTACGCCATCCCACCGACAAAGCATCCAAAAGCAACGCGTCGCGCAACGCACCTGTCGTACGCGGTGCATTGTCCGCAACATTCCGGGTCCACTTTCGGAACTTCGTAACCGACTCACCCCAAAATGAAGGGTGGTCGGGAGGGGGAACACCGGCGCGACCGTGGGAACGCTCTCTCCGGCCGTTCGTCCCGACCCCCTTGCCCCGCTCAGCCGCCCGTACCCTTCTTCGCCTCGGTCCGCAGGATCGACACGATCCGCCCCCAGCCATTGTCGGCATTGGAAACGTAGGTAATCTCGATCCGGTCCCCGGCGGCCAGGTTCAGCGGCATCGTCACGCTGGCGGGCAGATACCAGACCGTCCTGTCCGCCATCGCCAACCGCCCGGCGGCGGCGTCCCAGGTGGCGACGGTTCCAGTGGTGCTGTCGGCCAGCGCAGGCGTGGCCACGGCAAGAAGACACGCGGCAAGAGTGGCGCGCATTTCGATGTTCCTGAAAGAGGGGGTGGCCCTGGGGGACAATCCCTTGCGGCGGCCGTGCGGAGCCTCGCGCCTCGGCTGCGCGGAATCATGCCCGCGCGCCCCGAATCGCGCAAGGCCCGCCGTTGTCCGCGCGCAACCCCGTGCCGATCTCGCAGCCGAAACAAGGCGAGCCCGCCCCATGCAATGCCCCGTCGAGCGCACCGACCGGACGATGACCGAGCGCAGCAGGGTCGGGATCGACGACTGCCCGAAATGCCGCGGCGTCTGGCTCGACCGGGGCGAGTTCGACAAGATCGTCGAACGCGGTCCGGCCGAGGCCGCCGCCGCTTCCCGCACCGCTCCGCCGCCGACCCGGCGCCGGGATCGCCCGCGCGAGGCGTATCGCGACGAGCGCGACGAAGCCACGCGCTACGGCCGGCCCGACTGGAAGCGCCGCAAGGGCTTCCTTTCCGACATTTTCGACGTCGGCTGGCTCAGCCGCATTCCTTGTTCACCTTGGCAAAAAACGGATCCGCGCAGCGAGAGTTGCGCGGCATGTAGGCGCAGTCGATCTGGGTCGCGCGCGGAAAGGTCAGCCCGTCCAGCACCGCGCTCGGCCCGCACATCGCCGCCTTGCAGGACGCATCCGCATCCCCCACCAGCAGCCCCTGGTCCGCCGTCACCAGGATCTCCAGCCGGCAGTCATTGCCCAGAACCCGCCCGGCATACAGCCAGCCGTCCCCCGTCCAGGCCGCATCGCCGCCCGCAACGCACTTGTGCCCGGTCGGCCCCACGCTTTCCAGCCGCACCGCTGCCACGCCGTCCTCGCCGACGCTCATCCGCAGCGTGTTCAGCCCGTCGCGATAGCAATACTCCGCCGCCCCCGCCGTATAGGCCGGGCCCTTGACCCCCTCGCCCTTCTTCTTCGCCTTCTCCCTGCGCTCCGCCTCGGCCACGCCGCGCGCCTCGCAGGCCAGGTCCGACACCCGCCATCCCTCGCCGATGATGTCGTCGATCACCCAGAACCCGCCCTGGTCGCTGAATTGATAGGCCACCCGCGTCAGCTGGCCGAAGTTCGAAAACGACGCCGTCACGATCCGCCGCCCGCGCCGGTCCTCGGACGTGACCGTCAAGGTCCGGTCGATCTCGGTCGCGTCGAAATCCTGCGCCCCGACCTCCAGCCCGAAGTCGATGCAGCCCATCTGACCCGCCGCCGCATAGCTGTCCTCGGCCTCGTAGAACGCCACCATGCGGGGGGAGAAATACTGTGCCCGCCGCTCCGGCGCCGCGAGATAGGCCAGACCCTTCTCGGATCCGAGGCCGGTGAGCGAGGCATAGATCCACCGCACCATGTCCTCGGCACCGCCCTGCGCACGCGCAGGCGCGGCAAGGCTCAGCGCCAGCATCAGGGCCACCAGAAACCGCATCGCCAGACCCTCCGAAGGTTCCGGGACACTGTATCCCCGGATCGCCCCCGATCAAGCCCGCCCCGGACTTCCGCCACGCCCGCCGCGACGCGCTCGATGGCCGCTGCGTGAACCGGCACCCCCAGCGCCGCATCGGTCGACTCATGCCGCGCCGGTCTGCCGCTCGACTCCGCTGCCCCGGCCGGACCGCCTCTCAGCTGATCTCGAACCCGAGATGCTTCGCCACCGTGAAGATGTCCTTGTCGCCCCGGCCGCACATGTTCATCACGATGATATGGTCCTTGGGCAGCGTCGGCGCGATCTTCATCACATGCGCCAGGGCGTGCGAGGGCTCCAGCGCCGGAATGATCCCCTCGAGCGTGCAGCACAACTGGAACGCCTCAAGGGCTTCCTGGTCGGTGATCGACACATACTCCGCCCGGCCCACGTCATGCAGCCAGGCGTGCTCCGGCCCGATCCCCGGATAATCCAGCCCCGCCGAGATCGAGAACCCTTCCAGGATCTGCCCATCGTCATCCTGGAGCAGATAGGTCCGGTTCCCGTGCAGGACGCCGGGCCGCCCGCCGGTCAGCGAGGCGCAATGCTCCATCCGGTGGTCCACCCCCTTGCCGCCGGCCTCCACCCCGATGATCTGCACGGAAGGGTCGTCGAGAAACGGGAAGAACAGCCCCATCGCGTTCGACCCGCCGCC
>JAGRMS010000112.1 GCA_020441135.1 Pseudooceanicola sp. | reverse complement strand
GATGGAATAGTCGCCGACGATCCAGTCCTTGCCTGCCAGTTCCTTTTCCAGCACCGCCAGCAGCCGCTTCGCCTCGGCGATGTAGCGGTCGCGCGGGCGGGGGTCCGCGATCTCGGCCCCGGCGAACTTGTAGAAATAGCCAAGCTGCCCCAGCATCGGCCCCAGCCCGCCCATCTGGAACATCACCCACTGGATGACCTTGTAGCGTTCCGCCGCGTCGCGCCCGATCAGCTTGCCGGCCTTGTCGGCGAGATAGACCAGGATCGCCCCGCTTTCGAAAAGCCCGATGGGCCGGCCGTCCGGCCCGTCGGGGTCGACGATCGCCGGGATCTTGTTGTTGGGGTTCAGCGACAGGAACTCAGGGCTTTTGACATCCGCGTCCGCCAGCGTGACCCTGTGCGCCTCGTAGGGCAGGCCAAGCTCTTCCAGCGCGATGGAAATTTTCACTCCATTCGGCGTGGGAAAGGAGTAGAGTTGAATCAGCCCGGGGTTGATCGCGGGCCATTTGCGGGTGATGGGGAACTGGTCGAGCAAGGCTTCGTCTCCATTGAAATCGGGTGGGGGAAACCTAGGCGGTTTTTCCCGGGAAATAAGTCAAAGCCCGGTGCGCCAGCGCACCGGACCCTGTGAAGCCTCGAACACCGGGGCGCGGGGGAACAACCAAGGAACAGGAAATGATCAAGGAATTCCGGGACTTCATCGCACGCGGCAATGTGATGGACATGGCCGTCGGCATCATCATCGGCGCGGCCTTCACCGCCATCGTCACCTCGCTGGTAGGCGACATCATCAACCCGATCATCGGGCTGTTCACCGGCGGCGTCGACTTCACCAACAACTATCTCGTCATGTCGGGCGAGGTGCCCCCGAACGCCAGCCTGGAACAGGCGCGCGAGGCGGGCGCGGCGGTCTTTGCCTATGGCGCCTTCCTGATGGCGGTGATCAACTTCCTGATCGTGGCCTGGGTGGTCTTCATGCTGGTCAAGGGCGTGAACAAGGTCAAGGACGCGGCGACCAAGAAGGAAGAAGCGGCGCCCGAAGCCCCGAAAGGCCCGAGCGAGGTCGAGCTTCTGATGGAAATCCGCGACGCCCTGCGGGCCCGCTGATCCCCGGCGGGGGCATTTCTTTCGCCCCCGCAACTTTTTTCGGAACCAAACGCCGCGTCGTGCGTTTGCACCGCAATGAACGAGGTATTTTCTGGAATCTGGGTCTACGCGCCGCTGGTCATCAATGGCGTGAAGGCCCTGATCGTGCTGGTGGTCGGCTGGATCATCGCCGGCACGGTCTCGCGCTTCGTGCAACGACGGGTTTCGGCCACGCGCCACATCGACCCGATGCTGGGCGGATTTGCCGCCTCGATCGTGCGCTGGCTGATCCTGCTGATCGTGCTGGTCGCGGTGCTGAACCTCTTCGGTATCCAGGCCACCAGCCTTGTCGCCATGCTCGGCGCCGCCACGCTGGCCATCGGGCTGGCCTTGCAGGGCACCCTCAGCGACCTCGCCTCGGGGTTCATGCTGATCCTGTTCCGGCCGTTCCGTATCGGCCAATACGTCGACATCGGCGGCACCACCGGCACGGTGAAGGAGCTGAACCTGTTCTTCACCGAACTCGCCACCCCCGACAACGTGCAGATCATCGTCCCCAATGGCCAGGTCTGGGGCGAGATCATCCGCAACTTCTCGCATCACGACACCCGCCGCTGCGACCTGACCTTCGGCATCGACTACGACGACGACGCGGACAAGGCGATGGCGGTGATCCTCGACCTTGCCGCCGCCGATCCCCGCGTGCTGGACGACCCGGCGCCCTGGGCGCGCGTCACCAACCTGGGCGACAGCTCGGTCGACATCACCGCGCGGCTGTGGTGCCAGACCGCCGACTTCTGGGAGCTGAAATTCGCCATGACCAAGGCGGTCAAGCTGGCGTTCGACGATGCGGGTATTTCGATCCCCTATCCGCATACCGTGGAAGTGCGCAAAAGCACCTGACTTCGCCCAAAGCCCCCGCTAGGGTGCCCGCGAAGCAGGAGGCACCCTTGGCCGCGACTTTCCACCCGAACCGGGCTGCCAGACCGTGACGACCCGCAGCCGTACCGTCAGCGCGCTGGGCGTGGTGCAGATCCTGACCTGGGGCACCAGCTTCTACCTGTTGTCCGTCCTTGCCCCCGCCATCGGGGCCGAAACCGGCTGGCGGCCCTCGCTTGTCACCGGGGGCATGTCGGTCGGGCTGATTGCCTCGGGCCTCGCCGCCCGACGGATCGGTGCGCTGATCCAGGCGCATGGCGGCCGTCCGGTGCTGGCGGGCGGCGTGCTGCTGATGGCCGGTGGGCTGGGGCTGATCGCCATGGCGCAGCATCCGGCCTTCTACCTTGCCGCCTGGGTGGTTCTGGGGCTGGGCATGGGCGGCTCGCTGTACGACGCGGCGTTTTCCGCGCTGGGGCGGCTTTATGGCCGCGACGCCCGCAGCGCGATCACCGCGCTGACGCTCTGGGGCGGGTTTGCCAGCACGGTGTTCTGGCCGATCTCGGCCTGGGGGGTGGAAACCATCGGCTGGCGCGGCACCTGCTTCGCCTATGCCGCGATGCACCTCTGCGTGACCCTGCCGCTCTGTCTCTTCGCCCTGCCGCGCATTCCGCCCGCGCTCGACGCGCCCGACTCCACCGGCCCCGCCCCGCGCCCGCCCCTGCGCGACCCGCGTGTCTGGGCCATCGCGCTGGTCGGCACCGTCATGTCGCTGACCGCCGGGGCCTGGCTGGTCCACGCCCTGCCCACGCTCGCCGCGCGGGGCTTTACGCTCGCCGAGGCGGTGTTCCTCGGCACGCTGATCGGCCCCGCGCAGGTCGCCGCGCGGGTGGTCGAGATGGCGGCGAAGGGCCGTCACCATCCGCTGTGGACGCAAGGGGTTGCCACGTTTCTCTTCGCTGTCGGTTTCGCCGGGCTGAAGCTCGGGATGCCCGCCGCCGCCGCGATCATCGCCTATGGCGCGGGCAACGGCCTGTGGTCCATCGCGCGTGGCGCGGTGCCGCTGGCGATCTTCGGGCCGCGCGACTATCCCCGCCTGATGGGTCTGCTGGCGACGCCCATGCTGCTCGCCGCCGCCGCCGCGCCGGTCTTCGGCTCGCTGCTGATCGCCCGGGTGGGGGTCGAGATGTTCCTGAGCACGCTTGCCCTGATGGCGCTGGTGCCGCTGGCGGTGACGATCCCGCTGCTGGTCATGGTCCTGCGCCGGGAACCCTCGCGCGCCTGAGCGTCAGAGCAGCACCATATCCGCCGTCAGCTCCGCCACTCCCGCCAGCACGATCACCGCGCCGTCGAGGTCGATGCGCAGGCCCGCTGCAAGCACAATTGTTTCGATGGTGTCAAAGCTCTCCAGCCCGAACCCGGTCAGGTCCAGCACGTCGCCCGCCCCGAAATCCGTCACCCGGTCGCGTCCGCCGCCCGCAGCAAAGACGAACACGTCCCGCCCAGCGCCGCCGGTCAGCACGTCGCGCCCAGCGCCGCCGTCCAGCACATCCGCTCCCGCCCCGCCGTTCAGCCGGTCGCGGCCGATGCCGCCCTCCAGCGTGTCGCGCCCGCCTGACCCGATCAGCCGGTCGGCTCCGCCGCGCCCCGCCAGCAGGTTCGCCGCGCCGTTGCCGCGCAGCAGGTCGTTGCCCGCGCCGCCGGTCGCGCCTTCGATCACCACGCCATGCGCGATGGTAAAGCCGCCGTGGATGCCGCCGATGTGGCTGACCCACCCGCCGCCGCCGACCTCGGCCTTCAGGGTCGCCGCGCGCAGGTCGATCACCGCGTCGTCGTCGCCGCGCGCCACCAGCGTGTCCGACCCGCCCACGTCCCAGATCGCGCGATAGCCGGTGCCGGATGTGTTCTCGGACGGCAGCACATAGACACTGTCGCCCGCCCCGGTCGTCGTGTTCGCCCCGTATTTCGCCTGCACCACCGCGATGTCGATGGCCGAGGGGCCGTTGTTCCAGCCCCAGGCGCGGCTGCCGGGCGCGCCCTCGGGCGCCTCGGGCCAGCCGTCGTTGTAGGTCATCACCGTATAAGCGCCCTGATCCAGCCCCAGCCCGTCGCCCACCTGCGGCATCAGGCCGGAGCCGTTGCCGGTGTCATGCGGATGCGCCAGCCCCAGGCCATGCCCTAACTCGTGCAGCAGGATGGTGAAGCTGTAGCTGCCCGCGTCCAGCAGGCCCTTGCCCCAGTAGTGGTATGTATTGAACCAGGCGATCCCCTGCGCCGCGCCATAGGCCGGATCGGGAACGTTCATGAAGCCAAGCGAGCCATGCTCGGACGGCGACTTGGTCAGCTTGAAGGTCGCGTCCTCGGCGTCACGCGTGACGGCAAAGGTCAGGTCCGCCACCGCGCCCCAGGTCTCCAGCGCTTCCATAACCTGCGCGCGCTCGTATTTCGTCCAGCGGCCTTCGTTGGTCACGAAGTCCAGTTTTTCGCCGTCCTTCGCGAAGTACACGGTGACGTGCGGCGCGGACAGCGCCAGCCCGGTGTCGATTGAGTTCAGAACGGCGTTCATCGGTCAGAGGAGGCCGCCCGCGACAGGCGGCCCCGCTGTCATCAGAAGACGAAGACGTCGCTGGTCAGATCGGCCTCGGCCACGCCCAGCAGCGTGATCGAGACCGAGCCGGCGACCAGCGTGGTATCGCCGCCCACTTCGGTGACGGTGAAGTCGGCCAGGGCGGAAACGCCCAGGGCGGAGACGTCCAGCAGATCCTCGGCCATGTCGAAGTCGGTCACGATGTCCCGGCCCGAGTTCGTCAGCAGCACGAAGGTATCCGCGCCCGCGCCGCCGGTCAGCCAGTCGGTGCCGGCGCCGCCGGTCAGCGTGTCGTCGCCCGACCCGCCCTTGAGGATGTCGCGCCCGATGCGGCCTTCCAGCACGTCGTCGCCGCCGCCGCCCAGGATCACGTCGGCCCCCGCGCCGCCATAGACCCGATCCGCGCCCGTTCCGCCCAGCAGCACATCCGCGCCCGCGCCGCCGCGCAAGAGGTCCGCGCCCTTGCCGCCGATCAGCGCGTCGTCATGGCTAAAGCCTACCAGCAGGTCGGCCCCGGCGGTGCCGGCCATCTCGACCGAATAGCCCGCGAAAACCTCGGCCAGCGTCGCCGCGTCGAGGTTCTGCATCGCCTTGTAGAGGTTGTAGACCGGGTTGGTCGCCCCGTCGTTGCCGTCGCCCACGGCGGCGCTCAGGCCAAAGCCCTCGATCACCACGCCGACGCCGAAGCCCTCGACCCGGCCCGCCGCGCCGGTGCCCTCGGTCCCGGTGGTGGTCCCGTCGATCCATTCGCCGAAGGTCACGCTGTCCAGGCTGCCGCTGATGCCGTGGCCGAAAGCCGGGCCCGCGTGGATGAAGTCATAGGCCAGGTCCGCGCCGTCCATCAGCACCGCGCTGCTTACCGGATCGGTGCCGTCGGTATAGGCGCGCACATGCTGCGAGCCGTTCATGTAGTAGGTGCCGCCAAAGGCGCTGTCCGGCGTGCCGCCGTAGAAATAGCCATCCGACGAGGCCAGCCCGGCGAAGAAGTCGGCGAAATAGGTGCGCGAGTTGAAAGCCGCCAGTGCGGAGGCGTCGAAGGAGAGTGTGAGTGCCATTGTTGCCCCTCAGAGGTTAAGTGAACCCGGGGCTGGCACGCTGCTGGCAGTTGGGAATACGCGAGAGGCTTCCTGCGGTATCCGACTGTTTTTGTCAAGTGATGCGCAGGTGGCAAGAAAGGCCCCGCGCAGCGCGCGAGGCCCCAAAATCCCTCCGACAGGCGTTACTGCGGGATCGAGCCTTCGATGCCTTCGACGTAGAAGTTCATCCCCGCCAGGGTGCCATCGTCCGCCGTCTCGCCTTCCTTCAGCCAGTCCGACCCGTCCTGCTTCTTCAGCGGGCCGGTGAAGGGGTGGTATTCGCCGCTGGCGATCTTCGCCATCAGCGCCTTGGCCTCGGCCTGCACCTCGGCCGGGATTTCTGCCGAGAATTCGCCGATACCGACCATGCCCGGCCCGATGCCGTCCCAGGTGTCCTTCGACTCCCACGTCCCGTCGATCACCGCCTTGGTGCGCGCGACATAGTAGGGCGCCCAGTTGTCGATGATCGAGCTGATGCGCGGCATCGGCGCGTATTCACCCATGTCCGAGGCCTGCCCGAAGGTATAGACGCCGCCCTTTTCCTTCGCCGCCGCGTGCGGCGCGGTCGAATCGGTGTGCTGCAGGATCACGTCCGCGCCCTGTTCGATCAGCACCTTGGCCGCGTCGGCCTCTTTCGCCGGATCGAACCAGGTGTAGGCCCAGACGATCTTGAACTGCACGTCCGGGTTGACCTTCTTGGCGTGGATATAGGCCGAGTTGATGCCGCGGATCACTTCCGGGATCGGGAAGGACCCGATGTAGCCGATCACGTTCGACTTGGTCATGTGGCCCGCGATGGTGCCCTGGATCGCCCGGCCCTCGTAGAAGCGGGCGGAGTAGGTCGACACGTTGTCGGACCGCTTGTAGCCCGTGGCATGCTCGAACTTCACCTTCGGGAACTTCTTGGCGACGTTCATCGTCGCGTCCATGTAACCGAAGGACGTCGTGAAGATCAGGTCGGCGCCGTTCAGCGCCATCTGGGTCATCACCCGCTCGGCGTCCGGGCCTTCGGGCACGCTTTCGACGTAGACGGTCTCGACCGCGTCGCCGAGTTCCTTCTCGACGGCCAGGCGGCCCTGGTTGTGTTCGTGCGTCCAGCCGCCGTCACCGATCGGACCGACATAGACAAAACCCACCTTGGTCTTGTCCTGCGCCATTGCGGTGCCGGCCAGGCCCAGGCCCAGGGTGGTGGCGGCGGCGACGCTCGCCAGCAGCGTTCTGCGAAGTATGGTCATTCCCGAGGTTCCCCGTTGTTCATGATTTTCCCGTTGGCAACTGTCGTGCATCCGCAAGCGTCATTCAAGCCTGCGGACAGGGCAGGCGCACAGATTCCGCGCATCTGCCCAAGGCGCGGGCGATCAGCTGGTCGCGTGGAACGGCCGGCCGAGCGAGGCCGGGGCCCGGCTTCTGTCCGCCGACAGGATCACCAGCACCACGATGGTCACGACATAGGGCGACATCGCCAGATACTCGACCGGGATCGCCACGCCTGCCGCCTGAAGGTTCAGCTGCAACACGGTGATGCCGCCGAACAGCCAGGCGCCCAGCAGGATGCGCCAGGGCTTCCAGCTGGCGAAGACCACCAGCGCCAGGGCGATCCAGCCGATGCCCGCCGTCATGCCCTCGGTCCATTGCGGCACCCGGATCAGGCTGATGTAGGCCCCGCCCAGCCCCGCGCAGGCGCCGCCGAACAGGATCGCCATCACCCGGATGCGCACGACCTTGTAGCCGAGCGCATGGGCCGCGTCGTGGTTCTCGCCCACCGCGCGCAGGATCAGCCCGGCGCGGGTGAACTTCAGCACGGCCCAGACCGCCGCGATGATCAGGACGCCGAGGTACAACACGAAGTCATGCCCGAACAGGATCGGCCCGACCACCGGCAGGTCGGACAGCAAAGGGATATCCAGCCGCCCGATCGCGGGCGGCTTGATGCCGACATAGCCCTGGCCCATCAGCGACGACAGCCCCAGCCCGAACAGCGTCAGCGCCAGCCCCGAGGCGACCTGGTTCGCCAGGGCCACCTGCGTCAGCAGGACGAACAGCAGCGACAGCACCGCGCCCCCCACGGCGGCGGCAAGGAAGCCGAGCCAGGGCGACCCGGTCTCGACCGCCACCGCGAAGCCCGAGATCGCGCCGACGATCATCATGCCCTCGACGCCAAGGTTCAGCACGCCCGCGCGCTCCACCACCAGCTCGCCGATGGCGGCCAGCACCAGCGGCGTGGCGGCGACCATCAGCGAGGCGATCAGCAGGACGGGATTGATCTGGGACAGGTCCATGTTCAGGCGGCCTCGCGCGTTTTCAGCCGGATGCGGTAGTTGGTCAGCAGGTCGAAGGCCAGCAGGAAGAACAAGAGCATCCCCTGGAACACCTGGATCGCGGCGGCGGGCAGGCCGAGGTTGCCCTGCGCGATTTCGCCGCCGATGTAGGTCAGCGCCATCAAGAGGCCGGCCAGCAGGATGCCGACCGGATGCAGCCTCCCCAGGAAGGCGACGATGATCGCGGTGAAACCGTAGCCCGCGTTGAAGTCGATGCTGACCTGCCCCGACGGCCCCGCGACCTCGAACAGGCCGGCAAGGCCCGCCAGCATCCCCGAGGCGCCGAGGCAGAACAGGATCAGCCGGCCCGGGTTGACGCCGGCGAAACGCGCCGCGCGGGGGGCCTCGCCGGTCAGGCGGATGTGGAAGCCCAGCATGTGGCGGTTCAGCAGGACATAGGCGAAGATGACGGCGATCAGCGCCGCCGCCATGCCCCAGTGCAGCCCGGCGTCCTGGTTGATCCAGCTGGTGGCGGAGGGGTAGTCGTTCAGGTTGCGGCTGCCGGGAAACCCGAAGCCCTGCGGATTCTTCAGCAGGCCCAGCGACATCGAGGCGAGCAGTTGCTCGGCGACGTAGACCAGCATCAAGGAGACGAGGATCTCGTTGGTGCCGAATTTGACCTTCAGCAGCGCCGGGATCATCGCCCAGAGCAGCCCGCCGATGGCCCCGGCGATCACCATCAGCGGGAAGATGTACCAGGCCTCGAGCGGGTAGAAGGCCAGCCCTGTCCCGGCCCCGCAGAGCGCGCCGACGATATATTGCCCTTCCGCCCCGATGTTCCAGATCCCGGCCTTGAAGCCGAGGCTGAGACCGATGGCGATCAGCACGAGGGGGGCGGCCTTCACGAGGAGCTGCGGGCGATAGTAGCTGGCGAATTCGCCGAACAGCGGTTCCCAGAAGATGGTCTCGATGGCGAGGAAGGGGTTCTTGCCAAGCACGGCGAAGAGCAGGCCGCCCGCGATCATCGTGGCGATCACGGCGACCAGCGGGGTGGACAGCGACCAGGCCCGCGAAGGCTGCGGGCGTTTTTCAAGCACGATCATGCGGCGATGGCCCCCACGGCGCGGCGGGGCGAGCCCCGCCCTACGACATCTTTGGCGTCGCGTCGGTTGCGATGGGGAGGGGGCGCTGCCCCCTCTTGGCCTGCGGCCAATTCACCCCCGGAGGTATTTGGAAAGAGAAGAAACACCGGGTGTCCCGAGAGTCCTGAAAGCGTCTCTTGTCGATTATTGTTGTTTTTCAATATTTTCACCCCCATCGTCCTCGCCAGGGCGGCCAGAGCCGTCCTAGACATGGGCCACCTCCATCCCATGCGCGCCGCCCATCATCAGGCCGATTTCGTCCACTGTCAGCCCCTTTGTCGGCCGCGGTTCCGACAGGCGGCCTTCGTTCAGGGCGGCGAAGCGATCGGCGATTTCCATCAGTTCATCCAGATCCTGGCTGATGCAGACCACCGCCGCGCCATTCGCCGCCAGATCGAGGATCGCCTGACGGATCGCCGCCGCCGCCGAGGCATCCACCCCCCAGGTCGGCTGGTTCACCACCAGCACCTCGGGGCGTTGCAGGACTTCCCGCCCGATCACGAACTTCTGGAGATTGCCCCCGGACAGAGCCCGGGCGGCGGTGCCGGGGCCGGGGGTGCGGACGTCGAAGGCCTTGATGATCTTCTTCGCGAAGCCCTCCGCCGCGCCCCATTTCAGGAAGCCGTTGCTGTCGAGCCCCTCGCGCACCGATCCGGTCAGCAGGGCGTTCTCGGTGAGGCTCATGTCGGGCGCGGCGGCATGGCCCAGCCGTTCCTCGGGCGCGGTCAGCAGCCCCAGCGCGCGGCGGGCAAGGGGACCGAGGCGGCCGACGGGCTTGCCTTTCAGCTTCACGGCATCCGGGGCGGTCAGGATTTCGCCCGACAGCACTGCCAGCAGCTCGTCCTGCCCGTTGCCGGCAACCCCGCCGATTCCCAGAACCTCGCCCTCGCGGACGGCGAGGTGGACGTTCTTGAGAGCGGTTCCGAAGGCGGAGGGGGAGGCGGCGGACAGACCGCTCACGTCCAGCGCCACGCCGCCCAGGTCGCGGCCGGCACGGGTCGGGGTCTGAAGCGTCGTGCCCACCATCAGCTCGGCCATCTGCCGCGCCGTGGTGTCCTTCGGCACGCATTCGCCCACCACCTTGCCGAGGCGCAGCACCGTCGCATGGTCGCAGAGGGCCCGGATCTCCTCCAGCTTGTGGGAGATGTAGAGGATCGCCGTCCCCTCTGCCGAGAGCTTGCGCAGGGTGCCGAAGAGGATGTTGACCTCTTGCGGGGTCAGGACCGAGGTCGGTTCGTCCATGATCAGCAGCTTCGGATCCTGCAGCAGGCAGCGGATGANNGGATGATCTCGACCCGCTGGCGTTCCCCCGCCGAGAGGTCGCCGACGGTGCGAAAGGGGTCGAGCGGCAGGCCGTAGGTCTCGGACACCTCGCGGATGCGCCGGGCCAGGTCGCGCATCGGCGGCGGGGTTTCCATCCCGAGCGCGATGTTCTCGGCCACGTTCAGCGCGTCGAACAGCGAGAAGTGCTGGAACACCATCGCGATCCCGTCACCCCGGGCAGCGCGGGGTTCGGGCGGGGCGTAGGGCTTGCCGCGCAGGGTCATGGTGCCGCTGTCGGGCTTGACCAGCCCGTAGATCATCTTGACCAGCGTCGACTTGCCCGCTCCGTTTTCGCCCAGCAGCGCGTGGACCTGCCCTTCGCCGATCTCGAAGGAGACGTCGGAGTTGGCCACCACGCCGGGATAGGCCTTGGTCAGCCCGTTGATGGATAGCAGGGTCATGCCCGCAGGCTCCTTTCCTGTGGTTTCGCCGGTCGCAGCAGCTCTGCCGCGACGCCCACGGCGATGGCCTGGGGATGCTTGCCGAGGCCCGGGTCGCCGATCGGGCAGCGGATGCGGGCAATGTGTTCGGATGTGTGGCCGAGCGCCGAAAGGCGGGACCGGAAGCGCGCCCATTTCGAATTCGAGCCGATCAGCCCGGCGGCGGCAAAGCCATGGGCGAGGAGGCGGTGGCAGAGTTCCAGGTCGAGTGCGTGGGAATAGGTCAGGATCAGGTGTTCGGCCTGCGGGGGGGCATGGGCCACCAGTCGCGCCGGATCGGCGGCGGGGAGGACCGTCACGCCCTCCGGCACCTCGGACGGGAAGCGATCGGGACCGGTATCCACCCAGGTGACGCGCATCCCCGGCAGCGGGGCAAGTACCGCGACCAGCGCCCGCCCCACATGTCCCGCGCCCCAGACCCAGAGGTCGCGCGACCGGTGAGCCGGCGCCTCGACCATCCAGCCGTCGATCAATTGCGGTTCGGGTGCCTGTCCGGCACCCCGCGCGTCGGCCAGCAGACGCCGGACGGCCAGCGGCATCTCGCCCGCGCCGGGCGCGGGCCGCGCGATCACCGGGCCTGCCAGTGCGGCGACGCGCGCCGGGTCAAAGACCTCGGTCAACAGAGTCACCGCGCCGCCGCAGCACTGGCCCAGCGACGGTCCCAGCGGATGGCGTTCCAGCCGGTCGCCTTCCAGCGCGCGCCGCGCCGCCACGAACTCCAGCGCGCCGCCGCCGAT
>JAGRMS010000111.1 GCA_020441135.1 Pseudooceanicola sp. | reverse complement strand
AGATCGAGGACGAGCACGACACCGAAGAGGACCAGACCTGGATCAAGGAAAAGCCGGGCCAGTATGTCGCCCTCGCCAAGACCCCGCTGGAGGAGTTCGAGGCCGAGATCGGCCAGTCGTTGACCGCCCATGACGAGGTGGACGAGGAAGAGATCGACACATTGGGCGGGCTGGTCTTCATGCTTTCGGGCCGGGTGCCTGCAAGGGGCGAGGTCGTGGCTCACCCCGACGGCCCCGAGTTCGAGGTGATCGACGCCGACCCCCGCCGGATCAAGCGCCTGCGCGTGCGCCTGCCGCAACGGGCGGAATGACGGCAGCGCCGCTTCTGTTGCGGCTGGTGCTGGCGGCGCTGGCCGGGGCCATGGCGGCCTTCGGACTGGCCCCGTGGGAGCTTTGGTGGGCCACGGTCGCCGGAATGGCTGTCCTGCCGATGCTGCTGAACGGCCCTCCCCGCGATGCGGCGCTGACGGGTTGGGCCTTTGGTTGCGGCTGGTTCGCCCATGCGCTCGCCTGGATTGTCGAACCCTTCTTCGTCGATGCTGCCCGCCACGGCTGGATGGCGCCCTTTGCCGTGGTGCTCCTCTGCGGCGGCCTCGCCTTGTTCTGGGGCGCGTCCTTCTGGATCGCCGCCCGCCTGGCCCGACCCGGCGCCCCCCGGGTGGCGCTGCTGGTCCTGACGTGGACCCTGGCCGAGACCCTGCGCGGCTACATCTTCACGGGCTTTCCCTGGACGGCTCCGGGGCAGGTCTGGGTCGGCCAGCCCCCCGCCGCCCTGCTGGCCTGGACCGGCCCCATCGGGCTGGACCTGCTGACCCTCGCCGCATTGGTGCCCCTTGGCCTCTTGCTTACCCTCCGCACACCGCTCGCCACGCTCCCCGCCATCTTCGCGGCCGCGCTGGCCTTCCTCGCCCACACGGCCCAACTTCAGGTCACGCCCAGCGGCCACGCTGTCCGCATCATCCAGCCCAACATCCCGCAAGACGAAAAGTGGGATCCCGATCGCATCCGCGCCCATTTCCAGCGCCAGGTCGGCTATACCGCCGCCCTGCCCCGTCCCGATCTGGTGGTCTGGCCCGAAACCGCCGTGCCGGTGCTGCTGGACGAGGCCGGTCCGGCGCTTGAAGCCATCGCGCTGGCGGCGAACGGGGCCGAGGTCGCGACGGGCATCCAACGCTGGCAGGACGGGCGCTGGTACAACGCGCTGATCCGGCTCGACGCTGACGGCAACCTCGGCGGCGTCTACGACAAGCACCACCTCGTGCCCTTCGGCGAATACATCCCCTTCGGCCGCCTGCTGAAGCAGGTCGGGATCACCGCGCTGGCCGACAACTTCGGCGACGGTTTCAGCGCTGGTCCCGGCCCCCGCGTCATCGACTTCGGTCCCGTCGGCAAGGGCATCCCCCTGATCTGCTACGAAGCCGTCTTCGCCCGCGACAGCCATAGCGGCCAGCGTGCCGACTTCCTGCTGCAAGTCACCAACGACGCCTGGTTCGGCACCCGTTCCGGCCCCTATCAGCACCTCGCCCAGGCCCGGATGCGCGCCATCGAGCAGGGGCTGCCGCTGATCCGTTCCGCCAATACCGGCATTTCGGCCCTGATCGATCCGCGCGGGCGGGTGATCGACAGCCTGCCTTTGGGTGAATCGGGCTATCTCGACACTATCCTGCCCGCGCCTTTCCCCCCGACGCTTTATGCCCGAACTGGCGACACCCCTGCCATGATCGGCCTGATTGTCCTGTTTCTGACGCTGGTCGGCCTCATCCGCGCGGGAAACCGCGCGCCTGCGATTGACCATCGGCCCCCGTCCGCGTAACCGGGTGCGATTGGCGTCACAACGGCTTCCTGACGTGGCGCGCGTGAAACACACCGGAGCACTTCATGACCCGTAGCAGTTACGTCTTCACCTCGGAATCGGTTTCCGAGGGCCACCCCGACAAGGTCTGCGACCGCATTTCCGACGCGGTTCTCGACGCATTCCTCGCCGAGGATCCGCAATCCCGCGTCGCCTGCGAGACCTTCGCCACCACCGACCGTGTCGTCATCGGCGGTGAGGTGCGCGGCCCCGGCACCGTGATCCAGCGGGTCGAGGAGATCGCCCGCGATTGCGTCAAGGACATCGGCTACGAACAGAACGGCTTTCACTGGGCCAACCTGAAGGTCGACAGCTACCTGCACGCCCAGTCCGCCGACATCGCCCAGGGCGTCGATGCCGCGGGCAACAAGGACGAAGGTGCGGGCGACCAGGGCATCATGTTCGGCTACGCCACGACCGAGACGGCCGAGCTGATGCCGGCGCCGATCCAGTATGCCCACAAGATCCTCCGCCGCCTGGCCGAAGTGCGCAAGTCCGGCGCCGAGCCGCGCCTGGGCCCCGACGCCAAGTCGCAGCTGTCGATCCGCTACGAGAACGGGCAGCCGGTTGCCGCGACGTCCATCGTGCTGTCGACCCAGCACCTCGATCCGTCGATGTCCTCTGCCGATGTCCGCGCGCTGGTCGAACCCTATATCCGCGAAGTCCTGCCGCAGGGCTGGATCACCGCCGACACCATCTGGCACGTCAACCCGACCGGCAAGTTCGTGATCGTCGGCCCCGATGGCGATGCGGGTCTGACCGGCCGCAAGATCATCGTCGACACTTATGGCGGCGCCGCGCCGCA
>JAGRMS010000110.1 GCA_020441135.1 Pseudooceanicola sp. | reverse complement strand
GCCAGTCGGTCGGCGAGGCGATGCGGTTCTACAAGCTGGAGCCGGACGACGTGACGGTGATCCACGACGAAATCGACCTGGCTCCCGGCAAGCTGCGGCTGAAGGCGGGCGGTGGGCACGCGGGGCACAACGGGCTGCGCTCGATCCATGCCCATATCGGCGAAGCCTATGGGCGGGTGCGGCTGGGCGTCGGGCATCCGGGCCGGAAGGAGGCCGTGCCGGGTTATGTGCTGCACGATTTCGCCAAGGCGGACGAGGGCTGGCTGGACGACCTGATGCGCGGCATCTCGGACGGGGCAGTGTCGCTGGCCGAGGGCGACGGGGCGCGGTTCATGAACGCGGTGGCGCTGCGGGTGGCGCCGCCGAGGCCGTCGACGGGCGTGAAGCCGGAGGCGAAGGCAACGCCTGTTGTGGAGGAGGACACGCGGTCGCCGCTTGAGAAGCTGCTGGGCAAGTTCCGGTGAGGCTGGCGGAAGCCTTTGCGGCGCAGTCAGTCTCTTGCGCGGCGCTTGGGTCGCCCTTCATGGGAGGGCTGATGCGGCTGCTCTCGGCGCATTGGCCGGTGGATACCTCGCTGGGGCGGGCCTGCGCGGCCTGGCCGGGCGACCTGGGGCCGTCAGCGGTGTCGATGCCCCTGCGGATCGCGGGTGGGCTGCATGCGCTGGTGCTGGGAGGGGATGCCCTGGCGGCGGTCTATCCGCCGCATGAGGCGGACGACGACGCCTTGCTGGCGGCCGTGCTGGAGGCGATGGTGCGGCACGAGGCCTTCCTGCAGCGCTGGATCGAAAGCGCGCCGCAGACGAACGAGGTGCGGCGAAGCGCGGTGCTGATCCCGGCGGCGCATTGGATCGCGCGGCGGTTCGCGCTGCCCTTCATGGTGTCGGAACTGGGCGCCAGCGCGGGGCTGAACCTGAACTGGGACCGCTTTGCTGTTCAGGCAGGAGAGGTTCGGCTGGGCCCCGGGGATGCGGTGCTGACGCTCGAACCGGAGTGGTCGGGCGCGGTGCCCGTCCCGGCGGCGGTCGAGGTGGTCGACCGGGCGGGCGTGGACCTGAACCCCCTGCCGGTGGGCGACGTGCGCCTTTTCGCCTATCTCTGGCCTGACCAGCCCCACCGGGCGGCGCTGACGCGGGCGGCGATGGCGGTGCAGGAGGCGTCCGTGGTGCGGGGCGATGCCGTGGACTGGCTGGGGCCACGGCTGGCGGCGCAACCCGAGGGCGTGGTGCATCTGATCCAGCACACCGTGGCCTGGCAGTATTTCCCTGCCGCCAAACAGGCCGAAGGCCGCGCGCGGATCGAGGCCGCCGGGGCGCAGGCGACCGAACGCCGCCCGTTGGCCTGGCTCGGGCTGGAGGCGGACGGCGGCGGCGAGGGCGCGGGGATCACCCTGCGGCTCTGGCCCGGCGACGAGCGGATCGCGCTGGGCCGCGCGGATTTCCACGGACGCTGGGTGCGCTGGGCGGGGTGATGCTGGAAGGGTGCGTGCAGAGCGCGCGCCCTACGGGTCAGGGATGGCGGCGGCGAGCGGTGGGCAGATTGCCCACCCTACGGAGGACGCGCACCCTCCCGCCCGGAACAAGGCGGCGCAGCCGCCGCCGGGCGAGCGCCCGACCGCCCCGTCACGCCGCAGGCGTGCCTCCGGCACGACGCGGGCGCTTTTTGCGACGTTGCGGCGGGACTATGCGTTGGAGGACTTGGCGGGATAAAGTGGCAACCACAAGCGTTGCAGCGCCCACCCGGCGGACGGGCGCCCGCCCGGCGTCGCTCAACCCGGCGACCACTCCGGCAGCGGGAACAGCCGGTCGTAGGCCCAATTGAAGCCCAGCGCGTAGACCAGGTAGAACGCCGCGAACGAGAGGTCCATCACGAAGGCCTGCCAGAGCGTGATCCCAAGATACCAGGCGATGAAGGGCAGCAGGACGACCAGCAGCCCGGCCTCGAACAGGACGGCGTGCAGGACGCGGGTGCGCGGGGATTTCAGCGTGGTGCCCGCCAGCCGACGCAGGGCGCGGTCGAAGCCATCGTTGTAGGCCATGTTCCAAAGCGTCGCGAGGGTGGCGCTGACCACCCCGACAACCCCGATGTCGTGCATCGGCTTGTGGAACACCAATGCCCCAAGCGGGATCACCAGCAGAAGCGCGATGACCTCGAAGCTGAGGGCATGGCGGAGACGGTCGAGTGGAGAGCGCATGGCGGCCTCGGAGCGTGTTGGCCGGGTCGTCCCGGCGTTTGGCCCATCAGGGGGAGGTCGTCCTCGCAACCCGCCATATGGCGCGTGCGCGGTGCGGGGTCAAGGGCGTCAGTTCTGCCGGATCAGGCGGAACGCCTCGGACGCGCCCCAGCCCGCGGCGATGGCGATGGCGAGCGACATCAGCCCGTAGAGCAGGGCGTTTTCCTGGGCGAACTCGTAGAGCCAGCGTTCCATCCCCACCTTCTGCACGCCGATGGTGGTGCGGTAGGAGGACACGACGCGGCCCTCGCGGGTCAGGAAGATGCGGGTTTCGTAATCGCCCTCGGTCAGGTTGGCGGGCAGGCGGATCGCGGTGCGGAACAGGGTCTGTTCGTCGAGCGTGACCTCGCCCTCGAGCTGCTGGTACAGGCCCTGGTTCTGGCGCACGCGGATCACGGCGTCGGTGAAGCTGGCGGCATCCATGATGTTCATCGGCGCGCCGACCGAGCGGATCACCCGGTCGAGCGTGATCCGCTGGCGCAGATCCTCGACATCGCGCAACACCTCGCGCATCGGGCCGGTGCTGGCGACGGCATAGAAGGAGGGGGCAGCGTCGACCTCGACCGCGTCCTGGTTGATCCAGATGCCGTAGACGTTCGCCTTGCGCCGCACCATCACCGGCGCCATCGGGCCGGTGACGGTGATGATGACCTGGAGCGGCTCGCCCTCCGGGATCGGTTCCTCGCGCTTGACGGCGCCGAAGATCAGGATCTCGGACCCGTCGAAGCTGGTGGTGATCGAGACCGTATCGCGGGAGAGGCCGAGCACGACCTCTTCGGCGCGGAGGGGGCTGGCGAGCAGCAGGAGAAGGAGGAGAAGCGCGCGCATCACACGCCCCCCGGACGGGACAGGGAATAAAGCTCGGACGGCATCACCAGCAGGTCGAACCCCAGCTTGCCGCAGACAGCCAGCACCAGCAGGGCGAGCAGCACGCGCAGCTGTTCGGCACGGAGCTTCATCGCGAACTGGGTGCCGAACTGCGCGCCGATCACGCCGCCAAGCAGCAGCAGCACGGCCAGCACGGTATCGACCGTGTGGTTGGTGATCGCGTGCAGCATGGTGGTGAAGGCGGCGACGAAGATGATCTGGAACAGCGAGGTGCCCACAACGACCTTGGTGGGCATCCCCAGCAGGTAGATCATCGCCGGGACCAGGATGAAGCCGCCGCCAACGCCCATCACTGCCGCCAGCACGCCGACGAAGAGTCCGATCAGCAGCGGCGGGAAGACCGAGATGTAAAGGCCCGAGATGCGGAAGCGCATCTTCACGGGCATCGCGTAGATCCAGCTCTTGTGCCGTCGCGCCGACGGCTTGCGCGGGCCGATGGGCTTGCGGCTGCGGCGGATGGCGTTGACGCTTTCGACGAACATCAGGAAACCGACCACGCCAAGGAAGACGACGTAGCAGAGCCGCACCATCAGGTCGACCTGGCCGATGGCCTTGAGGTAGTTGAACAGGATCACGCCGAGGCCCGAGCCGATCAGCCCGCCGATCAGCAGCACGGTGCCCATCTTGAGATCGACCGTCCGGCGCCGGAAGTGGGCGAGGATGGCCGAGAAGGAGGAGGCGACGATCTGGTTGGCCGAGGTGGCGACGGCCACGGCGGGCGGGATGCCGACGAAGAACAAGAGCGGCGTGATCAGGAAGCCGCCGCCGACTCCGAACATGCCCGACAGGATACCGACCAGCCCGCCCAGCCCCAGGATGAGGAAGGCGTCGACCGAGACCTCGGCGATGGGAAGGTAGATCTGCATGGTCGTTCCTAGACCCCGTCGTTGCGTCCGATCAATACGCGATGCGCTGCAGGTCCGGTCTGGACCGATGCGGTGGCAGAATCTGGCTTTACCCTGCGCCGTCAGCCTAACCGGGTGGCATGCATTCAAGAAGGTGAAGACGGGTGCTGTCCAGAAAGTTTTGCCGGAATCGCGGCAAGCGTGGCACGCTGCGGCACTCACCTCGGGAGTTTCGCCGATGAAAACACTCCCGGTCTTGGCCCTTTGCCTTTCCGTGACTGCCGCTGCGGCCCTTGCCCAGGGCAAGGGGCCGCACAACCGCAGCAAGGTTTTCACCGATCCGAACCGGATGCGCCGCGCCTGGCTGGCGGCCATCCTGCGGGTACCGGCGGGCCCTGGAGCGTCGCGGCGGCTGCCGGCCGCGCAACTGCCGGGCTGGAAAGCGAACGGCGGCAAGACCTGTACGGCGGTTGTCTCCCTGCACGGCTGTTCCGGTCTCTGACCCGGCACGCATCGCCGGACCGCGTGGTCCTGACGGGGTTGGGCAAAGGCGGCTGGACCACCGCCACCTTCCGTCCGAGGAATGCGCGGCAGACGGTGCTGGCGCGAGGTCGAGGCTTTTGTCAAGCTGCACCGCCTCAGCGGAAGTCAGCGCTCTTTCACATAGGGTTCGCCCCCCGCGCGGGGCGCGACGGCCTTGCCGACGAAACCCGCAAGGATCACCACGGTCAGGACGTAGGGCAGGGCGTCCATCACCTGCACCGGGATGGTGACGCCGCCCAGGTTGATGCTCTGATAGCGCAGGGCGATGGCCTGGAGGAAGCCGAACAACAGGCAGGCCCACATCGCCTGCCAGGGCCGCCACTTGGCGAAGATCAGCGCGGCGAGCGCGATATAGCCGCGGCCTGCCGTCATCTCCTTGATGAAGCCGGCCTGGAGCGCGGTGGCAAGGTAGACCCCGGCGATGCCGCAGAGGACGCCGCAGATCGCCACGGCGGCATAGCGCAGCCCGACGACCGAGATGCCGGCGGTATCGACGGCCGCCGGATTCTCGCCCACCGCGCGCAGGCGCAGGCCGAAGCGGGTGCGGTAGAGCACCCACCAGGTCAGTGGGACCGTCGCCACAGCGAGGTAGACGAGGATCGAGTGACCCGAGATCAGCTCGACATAGATGGGGCCGAGGACGGGGACGCCGGACAGCTCCTGCGCCAGCGGCAGCGTCAGCGGCTCGAACCGCGCGCCGGAGCCGAGCGAGGGCGTGCGCCCCCCTTGCGCGAACCAGTCCTGCGCGGCCAGCACGGTGAGGCCCGAGGCGAGGAAGTTGATCGCCACGCCCGAGATCAACTGATTGCCCCGGAAGGTGATCGAGGCGAGGCCGTGCAGCCCCGCCAGCACGAGCGAGGCGGCGGTGCCCGCCAGCAGGCCCAGCCAGACGTTGCCGGTGACGGCGGCGGTTGCCGCCGAGAAGAAGGCGGCGGCGAGCATCTTGCCCTCGAGCCCGATGTCGAAGATGCCCGCGCGTTCGGAGAACAGTCCGGCGAGGCAGGCGAGCAGCAAGGGCGTGGCCAACCGCACCGAAGAGTCGAGCACCTGGAGGATGGTGAGGAAATCCATCAAAGCCTCGCCGTGGCGATCTTGAAGCTGGCGAAGGCCAGGAACAGCCCGATCGCGCCCTCGATCCAGCGCCGCGCGGCGCGATAGGCGGCGACGACGGGACGGGTCGAGAAGGTGACGGCATAGGCGAGGTGGATCACCAGCGAGTTCAGCGTCGCCAGCAGCACGAAGACGGCGGCCACCGGGGCAGGCGCATCGGTGCCGAGGCCCAGGGTGACGATGGCGATCCAGGTGAAGGCGGCCTTGGGGTTGGAGAGCTGCACCAGCAGCCCGCGCCGCATCAGTGCGCCGAGGCTGCCCTGCGCCACGGCGGTGGAAAGGTCGGCCGTCGGCGTGAAGGCGTTGCGGAAGGCGCGGTAGGACAGCCAGGCGAGGTAGGCGG
This sequence comes from Pseudooceanicola sp., assembly GCA_020441135.1. Lineage (GTDB taxonomy): Bacteria > Pseudomonadota > Alphaproteobacteria > Rhodobacterales > Rhodobacteraceae > Seohaeicola_A. The sequence goes on along the minus strand of JAGRMS010000110.1, from coordinate 1,271 downwards.
CCCCCATCACCTTGACGGCGATCATCGCGCCGCCCCAGGCGGCGATCAGCGCCGACAGGCCCAGCACCGTCAGCGTCGCCCAGACGAAGGTGCCCGCGGCCACCCCCAGCGACATCGCCGCGGCGTCTTTGCGGCCCCGTGCCATGGCGGTGCCGATGATGGTCAGGATGTTCGGACCCGGACTCGCCAGCCCCGCCGCATGGATCGACAGCGCCAGCAGGATCGCCGGGAGATGCTCTGCAATCATGTCCGTCCCTTCCGTCGCGCCAGGAACAGCCGTTCCAGCGGCATCCGCACCATGTTGTCGAGCGCTCCGGTGAACAGGATCACCAGCGCCTGGATCACGGTGATCATCTCGCGCGGGATCGAGGTCCACAGCGCCAGTTCCGCGCCGCCCTGGTAGAGGAAACCGAAGAGGATGGCGGCGAGGAAGACACCGAACGGATGGCTGCGCCCCATCAGCGCCACGGCGATGCCGATGAAGCCCGCGCCCTCGGTGGCGTTCAGCACGAGCCGTTCCGCCTCGCCCATGACGTTGTTGATCGCCATGCAGCCGGCCAGCCCGCCCGAGATCAGCATGGCGACCAGGATGATCTTCACGCCCGAGATGCCGGCATAGCGCGCGCCCGGTTCGGAATGGCCGAAGGCGCGGATCTCGTAGCCAAGCCGGGTGCGCCAGATCAGCGCCCAGACCAGCACGCAGGCGGCGACCGCGACCAGCAGCGAGACATTGGCAGGCGCGGCCTTGGAGAAGGGGATGCCGATCACGGCCAGCAAGTCGTGCAGGGTCGGCAGATGCACCGCCTCGGGGAACCGCGCGGTGGCGGGGTCCATGGAACCCGCGGGGCGCAGGATGTTCACCAGCAGGTAGTTCAGCACCGATGCGGCGATGAAGTTGAACATGATGGTGGTAATGACGATATGGCTGCCGCGTTTCGCCTGCAGCCAGGCCGGGATCAAAGCCCAGAGCGCGCCGAAGGCCGCTCCTGCCACGACCGCCGCCAGCAAGGCAACCGACCAGTGCGGCCAGGGCACATAGGCGCAGACCAGCGCCACGCCGAGGCCCCCCAGCATCGCCTGCCCCTCGCCGCCGATGTTGAACATCCGGGCGTGAAAGGCGACGGCCACCGCCAGCCCGGTGAACATGAAGTTGGTCGCGTAATAAAGCGTGTAGCCCCAGCCATAGGTCGACCCCAGCGCGCCCTGCACCATCATGGTGACGGCGGCCACCGGATCCTCGCCGATGGCCAGGATCACCAGCGCCGACAGGA
>JAGRMS010000109.1:22637-25915 GCA_020441135.1 Pseudooceanicola sp. | reverse complement strand
CGTCCAGGCCCGCCTGCTCGACCTGTTGCGGCGGTTGGGGCTGCCGGCGGGGATCGTGCCCAACGACCGCGGGCCGATGGCGACGAAGGACAGCCGCGTGGTCGGACAGGGCATGACCGGCCGGGAACCGGGCGGCACGCAACGGCCGGTCTCGTCGGCGTTGCAGGGATGAAGGGGAACGCGATGATCGAATTGTCCGGCGTCTCGAGGCCGATCGTCCCGCCTGACCGGGGCCGCGCCGCGGGCAGGCCGACGCCGATGCGGATCATCTGCGGCCACGATCCCGCAAGTGCCGGGCAGATCCCTGTCGGCGCCCTCGGCATGCCGCAGGCCGCCCGACGCGGCATCGTCGCGCCGCGCCGCTCGGGGCGTGGCCCTGTCCCGCGGCTCCCCCGCACGCCGACGGTTGCGGTGGCCGCCGAACGCCTGCCGGCACGCCGCCCCGCACCGTCCCGCCCGCCCGGAGCGCGCGTGTGCGAGAGGGCCAATTCCGGCCCGCCGGCCGAAAGCCTGAAGCGCCCACGCGCGGCGCTTCGGCAGGAGAACGCATGATGACACGCACCGCCCAGACCGACGCCGCCCCTGTCCGCGCTGCGCGAACCGGAAAGGGCATGCCCGATACCGTCCTGACCAACGCGAAGATCGTGCTGGAAAACGAGGTGATCCGTGGCACGCTCTGCCTTGCGGGCGGAACGATCCAAGCCGTCGACCAGGGCAACGTGGCGCTGCCCCAATCCATCGACTGTGACGGCGACATCCTGGTTCCCGGCCTGATCGAACTGCATACCGACAACCTGGAACGTCACATCCAGCCCCGCCCCGGTGTCGACTGGCCCCATGCCCCGGCGATCCTGGCGCATGACGGAGAGCTGGCGTCGACCGGCATCACCACGGTCTTCGACGCCCTGCGGGTGGGGTCCGTGATCACCACCAACAGGACCAACTACCGCCGCTACGCACGCCCGCTGGCCACCGAGATTCTCGACCTGCGCGCGCGCGGCGCCCTGCGCATCAGCCATTTCCTGCATCTGCGCGCCGAGGTCTGCTCGGAAACCCTGCTCGACGAACTCGAGGAATTCACCGAGGCGGACCGCGTCGGCATCCTGTCGATCATGGATCACACCCCCGGCCAGCGGCAATTCCGCGAACTGGACAAGCTGCGCCAGTATGTGCGCGGCAAGCACGGCCTCTCCGAGGACGCCTTTCAACAGCATGTCGCCGCGCAACAGGCGCTGGGCGACCGGGTCAGGACGGCGCACGAAGCCGGAGCCGTCGCCCACGCCGCCCGTCTTGGCGCGGTGCTCGCCAGCCATGACGACACCACCGCCGCCCAGGTCCGCGCCAGCGCGCGCCTGGGCGTGCGGATCGCCGAGTTTCCGACCACGATCGAGGCCGCGCGCGCCAGCCGCGACCATTCCGTCCCGGTGATGATGGGCGCGCCGAACCTGGTCCGGGGCGGGTCGCATTCGGGCAACATTGCCGCCGCCGACCTGGCGGAACAGGAACTTCTCGACATCCTGTCCTCCGACTTCATCCCGGGCTCGCTGCTCTCCGCGACCGTCCGGCTCGCCGAAATCTGGGACGACCTCGCGCGCGCCGTGTCCACCGTCACCGCGGCGCCCGCCAGGGCGACCCGGCTTGCGGACCGCGGCCGGATCGAGGCTGGCCTCAGGGCCGATGTCGTGCGCGTTGCCCTGTCGGGCTCCCTGCCCGTCGTGCGAAACGTCTGGTCGCATGGCCGGTTGATCGGTTGACGCGGCCTCCCACCTTGGAGCGGACGACGGCGCTTTTCGGATCAGGGATGCGTGCCTGGCCTCGGGTCCGCCTTCATATCACGCGCCCGATCATCTGCGATGGCCCGTTCATACCGTGTCCCCCTGCCCCAACAGCGTCGCGCAGCGCGCTCACCGCAGCAGCAGGACCGGCACCTTGCAGGAACGGATCATCTCGGTCGTCGTCGAGCCGATGACGAAACTGCGGATCCGGCTGTGCCCGTAGGCCCCCATGACCAGCATTCCGAAACCCTCCTCGTCAACCATCCTGCCAAGCGCCGCTTCGGGTTGTCCCGGCACGATTCGCACCTCCGCGTCGATCCCTGCCGCCGCGAGCGTCGCCTTCGCATCCGCAAGCCCGTCCCGCACGTCCTCGGTATCCGCTCCAACGGTCACGAGGGTGACGGCCAGGTCCGCGAAGAAGGAGCTGCGCGAGATGTGATCGACCGCCTTCATCGCGGCGGTGCTTCCGTCGTAGGCGACAAGCGCCGACTCGATGGGCCGGAACGCGCGGGCGGCGACAAGGACCGGGCGATGCGTCGCGCGCACGATGCGCTCCAGGTTCGATCCGAGATGGCCCTTTGCGAAATCCGCGGCCTCGCCCCGCTTGCCGATCACGATGACGCGCGCTTCGCCCTCGATCCCGGCAATGGTCTCGACGATGTCGCCGTGGCGCAGGCGGGTGGTGATCCCGGTGTTCCCGTCCTGGCCGACAATCGCGCTGGCATCGTCCAGGATGGCGCGGCCCCGGCCACTGACGAGCTTGGCACGTTGCGCGTCGAGCGCCGCCAGTTCCTCCATCAGGGCCGTCCTTGCGCCAAGCCGGATCGCCCCGGACAGGTCGTTGCTGCCGGGCGCCTCGCGTCGGCCCAGGACATGGATCAATTCGATCGGCGCCCCCGTCTTCCGGCCGATCCAGGCGGCATGGTGGCAGACGCTTTCGGCGTAGATCGACCCGTCGACCAGCACGATGATCTTGCCTGTCATGGTGTTTCCTCCCTCAATGGGCCGCCAGCTGGTCCACGGCGCCCGGCCTGTCCTGGACGGACAGCCTGTCGACCAGCGTCTCGGTCGCCGCGTTCATGCCCACCACCTCGACCTCCGCGCCGTCGCGGCGGAACTTGAGGATCGCCATGTCGAGCGCCTGCACCGAGCTGATATCCCAGATATGCGCCGCGCCGACGTCGATCACGACCCGTTCCGGCGCTTCCCGGAAGTCGAAGGCCTCCATGAAATCCTCGACGGACCCGTAGAAGAGCTGCCCCTCGACGCGATAGGTCCGCACCCGCCCGTCGTCGCTGATGTCCGAGGTGACGCGGAACAGCTGGGCGATCTTGGCGGCAAAGAAGATGCCGGACAGCAGCACGCCGACCAGAACGCCGATGGCGAGGTTGTGGGTGTAGATCACCGTGACGACCGTGGCGATCATCACCGCCGAGGACGAGCGCGGGTGAACCGCCAGGTTGCGGATCGACGACCAGGAGAAGGTGCCGATCGAGACCATGA
>JAGRMS010000109.1:7993-22495 GCA_020441135.1 Pseudooceanicola sp. | reverse complement strand
AGCCCGCCATGCCGCCGATGAAGGCCGTCGCCGTGTTGGCCAGGCCCTGTCCGATGCACTCCTGGCTTCGGCTTGACCTTGTGTCGGTCAGGTCGTCGACGATGTTCTGCGTCATCAGGCTTTCCAGCAGGCCGACCACGGCCACCGCCACCGAATAGGGCAGGATGATCGTCAGCGTCTCGAGCGTGAACGGAATGTCGGGGATCAGGAATACCGGCAGGGTGTCGGGCAGCGCGCCCATGTCGCCGACGGTGCGCACCTCGAGGCCAAGCGCGAAGGTCAGCGCCGTCAGCACGATGATCGTGACAAGCGGCGAGGGCACGGCCTTCGTGATCCGCGGAAACAGGTAAATGATGGCCAGGCCCGCGGCGACCAGCGCATAGGTCAGCCAGGTGACGCGGCGCGGGTCGAGCTCGGGCAGCTGCGCCATGAAGATCAGGATCGCCAGCGCGTTGACGAAGCCGGTCATCACCGACTTCGAAACGTAGCGCATGACGAAGCCGAGGTTCAGCAACCCCGCGCCGATCTGGAGCAGTCCGGCGAGCACGGTGGCGCCAAGCAGGTATTGCAGCCCGTGATCGCGCACCAGCGTGACCATCAGCACCGCCGTCGCGGCGGTCGCGGCCGAGATCATGCCGGGCCGCCCGCCCGTAATGGCGGTGATCACCGCGATGGAGAAGCTGGCATAAAGGCCCACCTTCGGGTCGACGCCCGCGATGATCGAAAAGGCGATCGCCTCCGGGATCAGGGCCAGCGCGACCACCAGGCCGGCCAGCAGGTCGCCGCGGATGTTTCCCAGCCACTGGTTACGGTAAACGTCGAGAGAGATCATGAAATATGTCCGGGTCCGGTCCGCCGACTTGGGCGGGATCGGTGTGTACAGGCACCGTCTTCGGTGGTTGTCCGGCGGATCGGCGGCCGGAAGAGCCACCCGGAATCGCTCCCGGGTCCAGGTTCGCTGCGTTGCCGCATACCGGCACGGGCCGCCGAGGGCAACCCGTCCAAGGCGACGCGGTGCAAGGACCGGACCGCTACCCGTAGAAATACTGCGGCAGGAAGGTCGCGATGGCGGGGAACAGGATGATCAGCAGCACCCCGATCAGCGTCACGGCGACGTAGGGAAAGACCGAGACGTAGATGTCGCCCATCGTCACCTCCGGCGGGGCCACGCCCTTGAGGTAGAACAGGTTGAATCCAAAGGGCGGCGTCATGTAGCCGACCTCCATCATGATGATGAAGAGGATGCCGAACCAGATCGGATCGAAGCCCGCGTCCCGGACAATCGGCAGGAAGACCGGCAGCGTGATCAGCATGATCCCCACCGGGTCCAGCACCATCCCGAAGAAGAACAGCACCGTCAGCATGAAGAACAGCGCGCCCCAGCGGCCGCCGGGAATGTAGGACATCACGTCGACGATCAGGCTCTGCGCCCCGAGGGCGGTATAGGCGGTGGAAAAGGCGTGCGCCGCGAAGAGGATCCACATCACCAGCGCCGTCAGCTTCAGCGTCGCGACCGAGGCGTCGTGGATCACCCGCCAGCTGAGCTGGCCGTTGATCAGCGTCGCCGCCATCGCCCCGAAGACACCGATCGCCGCCGCCTCGGTCGGGGTGGCGAAACCGCCGAAGATCGCGCCCAGCACGATGGTCACGATCAGGATGGGCAGGATCACCGCCTTCAGCGAGGCCATCTTCCGGCCCCAGTCGGCGCGTTCTTCGACCGGCAGGGCCGGCCCGAGTTCCGGCTGCAACCAGCAGCGCACGCCGATGTAGATCGACACCAGCACGAACAGCGTCAGCCCCGGCCCGATGCCTGCCGCGAAGAGACGGCCCACCGAAACCTCGGTCAGCAGCGCATAGAGCACCATCAGGATCGACGGCGGGATCAGGATGCCCCAGCCGCCGCCCGCGTTGATCGCCCCCAGGGCCAGCTTCTTGTCATAGCCGCGCTCCAGCATCTTGGGCAGCGCGATGGTGCCCATGGTCACGACGGCGGCCCCGGAAATGCCCGACATGGCCGCGAAGATCACGCAGATCATCACCGTGCCGATGGCCAGCCCGCCGCGCAGCCCGCCCCACCACTGGTGCATCATGTCGTAAAGGTCGTTCGCCACCCCAGACTTTTCCAGCAGGATCGCCATGAAGACGAACAGCGGCACCGCCATCAGGGTTGGCGACTGCATCGTCTCCCACATCTTCGAGGCCAGCAGGTAGAACCCCAGCGGCCCCATCTCGAAATACAGGAAGACAACCGACACGCCCCCCAGCACGAAGGCCAGCGGCGTGCCGAGCATCAGGAACAGCAGCAGGCTGCCGAAGAACAGGATGGTCAGAAGCTCGACGCTCATTGCTGGCGCTCCTTCGACGACGCGCGGTCAGGCTCGCCGGCGACCCCGAAGACCTCCGGCGGCACCGGCAGCCCGCGCATCACGCGGATATCGGCCCAGAGCCGCACGACCCCCTGCAACAGCAACAGGATGGCCGCGACGGGGATGAACGCCTTCGTCGGCCAGAGCGGTGCCTTCCACACGGAATTGGAGCGTTCGAGATCCTGAAGCGACTCCTTGGCGATGTCCCAGCCCTGCCAAAGCAGCACACCGACGAAGAGCGCGAAAAGCGGCCAGGTCAGCACGTCCAGCAAGGCGCGCCGCTTCCGCGAAAACCGGCCGTAGAGGATATCGACGTTGACGTGCCCGCGTTCGGCCAGCAGATAGCCGCCGCCCAGGATCGCGTAGACCCCGAAGATCAGCGTCGCCAGTTCGGCGGTCCAGATCGTCGGGCTGCCGACCAGGTAGCGCATGACCACATCCGCCAGCAGCAGGGCGAACAGCAGCAGCACCGCCAGCGAAAGCCATTTCCCGATGAAACGGTTCACGCGCGTGATCGTTCGGGCCAGTTCCAACATGGCTCAATCCTCGCCGGGATGATCGGCCGAACCGTGAGGACGGGCCGCAAGAAAAGGAAAGAGGTGCCCCGCGAAAGCAGGGCACCGGAAGCGAGAGGACGGGCTCAGACGTAGCCCATGTCCTTCATCAGCGTGCGGTAGACCTCTGCCGCCTTGGCCGCGCGCTCGCCCTTCTGGCCTTCCTTCTCGAGGATATCGGCCGAGGCGGTCGACAACATCGCGAGAACGTCGTCGGGCAGGTTCACCACCTCGACCCCGTCGTTCGCCACACCTTCGGACAGCGCGATGGCCTCCTTGTGCTGATACTCCGCCGAGCGCAGGAAGAACCGGGTCTCGATCGTGTCCATCAGCGCGCTGCGCAGGTCTTCCGGCAGCCCCTCGACCGCCTTCAGGTTCAGGATGAAGGCGTCGGTCGTCTGCGCCAGCACCGGCTTGTAGTGGAACTTGCAGACCTCCCACAGCGACATCGACTGCGCCCCGATGGCCGCGCCCCAATGCGCCCCGTCGACCACGCCCGAGCTCAGCGCCTGGTACAGCTCCGACCCCGGCACGAACTGCGGGGCGGCCCCGGCGGCGGCAAGGTAGTCGAGCATCGCGCCGGACGAACGGATCTTGAGTCCCTTGAAGTCCGCGGCGGATTCGATCTTCTTCGACAGCACCATCTCGGTCGGCAGAACCTTCTCGCACATCAGGTGTACACCGTCGGGGTTCAGGTCTTCGTTGACCAGCGCCTCGACGCCCAGGTTCTTCATCGCGTGCTCCATCTCCCAGGCCTGCCGCAGCGTGCCGGGAATGCCGTAGACGAAGGTTGCGGCCTGCGCCTGCTCCGAGATGTAGGACGGGCTGATCGTGCCCATCGGCACCACGCCCTTGCGCACCACGTTGTAGATGTCGGGCCCCTTGGCAAACTCGCCCGCACCCAGCAGCTCCAGCTTGAACGCGCCTTCGGTTTTTTCCTCCAGCTTCGTCGCGATCACGCCAAGGCTGTCGGTGAAGGAACTCGACGCCTTCGGCCAATGCGCCTGGACGCGCCAGGTGACTTCGCCCTGCGCCAGCGCCTTGCCGACCAGCGCGGGCGTTGCCACGGCGGCGACGGCGGCCCCGCGCAGCACCGAGCGGCGGTTGATTCGCGTGTTCTGAGTGGTCATGTCTTCCTCCCCTTACTCCGATGATCGTCCACGCCGCCCTCCGGGCGTGACGGCCGGTCCCCGAGGATCGGGGCGGCTGGTTCTGGCGCAATCCTGACAAATGTCCGGTTGATGCTCAACAGGATTCTTTTCCTGCCATTTCAATCGCCAACAGTCCCAGCTTCCCGGTTGTCATGAACTCGGGGCCGTCATAGCCTGACGCCGGAAACCGGGAGGGAACCTTGTCGTCGACCAAAGTGACAGATCGTCTGCGTGCGGCGCGCTCCGAACTGCTGAAAGAGGCCGACATCCGGGTGGTGCAGAACCAGGCCCTGATCGACGACCGCCGCAAGCAGATCTGCGACGCGGCGACGGAGCTGTTCCTGGAAAAGGGTTTTGCCGCCACGACGATCCGCGACATCTGCGCAAGGTCCAACGTCAACCAGGCCAGCATCTACGACTACATCGCCAACAAGAACGATATCCTGCGCCGGGTGCTGAACCAGCTCTGGTTCCGCGAGGACGTGCAGATGCTGCCCGAGATCCTGGCTGACGACAGCATACCGCTGCAAGAGGCCATCGAACGCTTCCTGCGCCAAAGCTGGAAGGTCAAGCGCAAGGGCACCCTGCTGGCCTACCGCTGCATCCCCCACCTGCTGCCCGAGGACCGCAAGGCCCTTCGCATCCGCGAGGCCGCGCTGATGAAGGATCTGTCCGACCAGCTGCACCGCCGCCTCGGCCTGACGGACGAAGACCCGCGCCTCGACATCCTTGCCAACCTGGTCGCCTTCCTCCAGGCTTTCGGCCCGATGCGCGACTGGCTGCACCGCGACTTGCCCGACGAGACCATCATCCGGACCGTATCCGCCGGTGCGGCGGCGATGATCGAGGCGGTCAAGGGGACATAGGGCACGGCTCCCCCACATCAGGTCGGCGGGAACCCGCACGGCAAACAGGCGTTGGCCCGAAAATTGGGGACACCTGATGATCGGCTTCCTGAAACGATTGTTTCACGAGATTTCCAGCGACCGCCTGCCCGTGGTCGCCGCCGGTATCGCCTTCTACGGCCTGCTATCGGTTTTCCCCGGCCTTGCCGCCGCCGTGGGACTGGCAGGCCTGATCGTCGAGCCCCAGGCCTTCGTCGATGCGCTCAACGCCGCCTCCGACATGCTCTCCCCCGCCATCCGCGACATCATCATCACCCAGGCTACCGATCTCGCAGGCTCGCGCGAAGGCGGGCTGACCCTCGCCTTCGTCGGCGGCCTCGCGGTGTCGCTCTATTCCGCCTCCTCGGCGGTCGGCGCGCTGATCGAGGGCATCCACGTCGCCTATGACGAGGTCGACGACCGCAGCTTCGTCGGCCGCTACGCCTTTCAGATCGGCATGACCGCGATGCTCGTCGTCGCCATGCTGGTCAGCGTCGCGACCCTCAGCGTCACCTCGGTGCTCACCGCGGAATCGGAACTGCCGGGCTTCGTGCATGTCATCGCCTGGCCCGTGGTCGCCGGGATCGTCACCCTGGCCATATCCCTGCTCTACCGGCTGTCCCTGCGCCACCGCAACCCGAAGGTCCGCTGGATCACCCCCGGCGCGGCGGCGGCCACGCTGCTCTGGATCGTCGGCACCCTCGGCTTCGGGATCTACGCCGCCAATTTCGCCAACTACAACGAAACCTTCGGCGCCCTCGGCGGCGCCATCGCCCTGCTGATGTGGCTCTGGATCTCGACCCTCATCATCCTCTTCGGCGCCGAGCTGAACGCGACACTCGATCAAACGGTCGAGAAGTCGGGCAAGACCGGCTATGCCCGGGCCGGACAACCGAAGGATTGACGCCTGCGGTTCCGACCGCCCTATGAATCCAGCCGCAACGCCCTGAGCTCCCTGGACAGCGACCGGCACAGCAGGTTCGCAGGTTGCGACAGGGCCGTCCGCGCCGAAATGGCAATGCCGATCTTCAGGTTGCCCAGCACCGGCGACTGGATCGGGATGTAGTGCAGCTTGCCCTCTTCGATGTCGCCCAGAAAGCCGATCTTGGTGTAGATGCCGACGCAGTGCATCCGCATGACCAGAGACCGCGCCAGCGGCAGCGAGTTGGTCGTCGTATGGGTCGGCACCGTGACGCCCGCCGCCGTCATCGCCTCGCTCCAGAGCGAGCGTTCCGTGACCCCGTCGTAGGACCGCACGACGTGGAACGGCGTCAGGTCGTCCACCAGCAGCCGGTCGCGCCCGGCCAGCGGGTGATCGGGGCGCATGATCGCCCCGATCGGCGCCGCCTTCTCGGTGTAAGGCCGCACGCCCGTGCGCAGGTCGTTGGTGAAGGTGATCCCGATATCCGCCCGCCCCTCGGCCACGCTGTCCGCGACATTGCTGGGCTCGGCCATGCGGATGGTGAACGAGATCTGCGGATAGGCGGTCGAGAACCGCTCCAGCAGGTCCGGCAGGATGCTCAGCGCCACCGAATCCAGCGTCGCGATGTCGATATGGCCGGTCCGCAACTCGCGGATGTCGTCCATCACCGCCATCGTCTTGCGATAGTCGAACAGCGTCCGGCGGCAATGCTCCAGCACCACCGCCCCCGCCGCCGTCAGCTCCACCCCTTCGGCGTGACGGTCGAACAGCCGCACGCCAAAACGCTCCTCGGCCCCGATGATCTTGCGGTTCACCGAAGAGGAGGAAACGTTCAGATGCGCCGCCGCCTTGCGGATCGACCCATGCTGCGCCACCGCGTCGAAATAGGCGAGGAACTTGTCGTGCATCGGTGCCTCATGTTTGAGCGATGCAGTTTCTGCACCACTGTGGAACAGAATTGATCCTATGGGCATCGCCCGACCGTGGTCTACCATCTCAGACGAATCCAACAAAACAAAACGACCAACCGGGAGTACGATCCATGACATTTCGCGCCGTCAGCCGCCGCAGCCTGCTGCAGGGAATCGGGGCCACCGCCGGACTTGCCGCCACCGGGACCATGCTGTCCGTCGGCCCCGCCCGCGCCGCGGATTACACCATCCGCCTGCAACTGGGCTGGCTCGCCTCCAACGGCATCCTGGGCGAGGTGATGGCCGACAAGCTCGGTTACTTCGCCGAAGAGGGCCTGGCGCTCGAAATCGTGCCAGGCGGCCCGAACATCGACGGCGTGGCGGCGGTCGCCTCGGGCGCCAACAACTTCGGATCGATCTCGTCCTCGCCCTCGCTGATGCTGGCCCGCGCCGCCGGGCTGCCGATCAAATGCGTCGCGGCAGGCTATCAGAAACACCCCTTCACCTACTTCTCGCTGACCGACAACCCGATCAAGACGCCGCAGGACATGATCGGCAAGAAGATCGGCACCCAGGGCACCGCCCAGATCCTGCTGCGCGCCCTGCTCGCCAAGAACGGCATCGCCGAAGACCAGGTCGAGGTCGTGGTGATGGGCGGCGACATGGCCCCGCTGATGACCGGGCAGGTACAGGCCGTGACCGGCTGGCAGACCAACACCGCCGCCCTGTCGATCCTGGGCGACAAGCGCGTGGACCTGATGCTGTGGGACGCCGGCATCCAGCTATATGCCAACCCCTACTACACCACCGACGCGATGCTGGACGAGCACAGCGACAAGGTCGCGGCGGCGATCCGCGCGATTTCCCGTGGCTGGGGCGCCGTGATGGCCGACCCCGAGGCGGGCGTGGACGCGCTGGTGGAACGCTATCCGAACCTCGACAAGGCGGCCGAGATGCAGGCGGTGCCGCTGGTGCTCGGCTTCTCGTTCAACGAGCTGACCAGGGCAAACGGCTGGGGCCAGATGAGCGCCGACAACTGGCAGGCGCAGATCGACGCCTACGACGCGCTGGGCCAGTTCGCCAACGGCGCGCCGAAACTCGAGGATCTCGTCACGATGGAGATTCTTGAGGCCACCGCCGACACCCGTCCGAAGCTGGGCTGAGCCGATGGACGGGGGCATGACCATGCACACGGAAGGCCGCGACATCGCGGCCTCCCTCTCGGCGGCGAGTGTCCGCTTCGGCGATTTCACCGCGCTGAAGGACATCACGCTCGACATTGGCGCGGGCGAGTTCTGGACGATCCTCGGCCCCTCGGGCTGCGGCAAGTCCACCATGCTGCGGCTGGTATCGGACCTGGTGCCGCCGGCCTCGGGCAGCGTCGAGATCCTCGGCAAGTCGACCGAGGCCGCCCGGCTGGCCCGCGAGTTCGCCTTCGTCTTCCAGGACGCCACCCTGCTGCCCTGGCGCAGCGCGCTGAAGAACGTCGAACTGCCGCTCGAGATCGGCCGCAAGCGCGGCATCGCCATTCCCAAGGGCGACCGCACCCCGCGCGAGCTGCTGGAGCTGGTCGGCCTCGACGACCGCACCGACGCCCTTCCCAGCGAACTGTCCGGGGGCATGCGCCAGCGCGTCGCCATCGCCCGCGCTCTGGTCTGCCAGCCCAAGCTCTTGCTGATGGACGAACCCTTCGGCGCGCTGGACGAGATGACGCGCGACCGGCTGAACCTGCAACTGCTCGACATCTGGAAAGAGACGGGCACGACCATCCTCTTCGTCACCCACTCGATCCCCGAGGCGGTGTTCCTCGGCCAGAAGGTGCTGATGCTGATGGCCCACCCCGGACGCGTCAAGGAGGTGGTCGACATCGACCTGCCCTTCCCCCGCGACATCGCCCTGCGCGAGACGCCCGAATTCAACGCCTATTGCAGCCAGTTGCGCCGCCTGCTGGAGGAATGCTGATGGCCATGAGCGAAACCAGTGCCACCCGCACCCCCGCGCCGCGCAGCCTGTCCGCCAAGGACCGCACCCGCCTGCTGAACGTTGCGATCCCGGTCGGCACGGCGGTCAGCCTGCTGCTGATCTGGCAGGCCGGCGTGCGCCTCTTCGGCGTGCCGCAATACATCGCCCCTGCCCCGACCGACATCATCGCGGTCTTCTTCACCGAGTTTCCGCTGCTGATGCGGAACTTCTGGCCCACCCTGATCGAAAGCCTGGCGGGTTTCGTCGTCGGCAACCTCGCCGCGATCCTGATCGCCGTCGCCTTCGTCCACAGCCGCACGGTCGAACGGGCCTTCTTCCCCATCGCCGTCTTCATCAACACCATCCCGATCCTCGCCATCGCGCCGATCCTGGTGCTGATCTTCGGCCCCGGCATCGTCGCCAAGGTGGTGATCGCCGCGCTGATCTGCTTCTTTCCGACGCTGGTGAACATGGTGCGCGGGCTGCAATCCGTCTCGCCCCAGGCGCTGGAACTGGCCCGCATCCTCTCCGCCTCCAAGTCCGAGGTGTTCTGGAAGATCCGCCTGCCGACCTCCCTGCCCTTCCTGTTCTCGGCGCTGAAGATCGCCGCGACCACCTGCGTGATCGGCGCCATCGTCGGCGAATGGATCGGCGCGAATGTCGGCCTCGGCGCGCTGATCATCGAAAGCACCTTCAACTTCCGCTCGCCGCTTCTCTACGCGACGGTCTTCGTGTCCTCGGGCCTGTCGGTGGTGCTCTTCGCCTCCGTTTCCCTGGCCGAGAAATTCATCGTCCGCTGGTAGCGGACGCACAAACCGAATCCGCTGATGGCGGACCGACAACCGAAAAGGATCCTGACCATGACAGAGCGTCAGACTGAGACCGTCCGCACCGCGGGCGAACAGATTCCCGTTGTCGCCGACTGCGATGTCGTCGTCGTCGGCGCCGGCCCCGCCGGACACGCCGCCGCCGTCTCGGCCGCCCGCAACGGCGCCTCCGTCACCCTGGTCGAACGGTACCACCACCTCGGCGGCATGGCCTCGGGCGGCATGGTGCTGGTGCTCGACGACATGGTGAACGAAGGCAACGAAGTCACCACCACCGGCATCGTCAGCGAATTCGTCGAGCGGATGGAGAAACAGGACGGCGCGGTCTATCCGCCCTCCGAGGACTGCCAGACCAACTGGGAGATGTGGCGCAAGTGGTCGCGCTGGGGCTGCATCGACTTCCACAAGGCGATGATGCCGCAGCCGATCATCCACGCCGTCGCCTTCGACCCCGACGCCTGGAAGCGCGTCAGCCTCGACATGGTGCGCGAGGCCAAGATCAACCTGCGCACCCACAGCTGGTTCTCGGACGTGCTGCGCGACGGCGACCGGATCGCCGGCGTGATCGTCCAGACCAAGCTCGGCCGCCAGGCGATCCGCGCGAAATACATCGTGGACGCCACCGGCGACCTCGACGTCGGCGTCGCGGCGGGGGCGGAATACACCACCGGCCAGTTCATCGTCACCACCGTGTTCCGGCTGGCGAACGTCGATACCGACAAGGCCATCGCTTTTGAATTCGACCACCCCGAGGAATACAAGAAACTCGACCGCGAGGCGCGCCGCCGCATCGGCGGGGCCTGGGGCATGTGGTGGCTGAAGACGCCGCTGCCGGGCATCGTCTGGTGCAACTGCCCGCACATGCCGGGCTATGACGGCCTCTCCGTCGAACACATGGTCGCCGCCGAATGCGAGGGGCGCGACCGGATGATGAAGCTCTACCACTTCGCCCGCGAGAACATTCCGGGCTTCGAGAACTGCCAGATGCTGGGCGCGGCCGAACAGATGGGCGTCCGCCAGACCCGCCTGCTGAAGGGCGAATACATCGTCAACAAGGATGATGTGATGTCGCGCCGCTACTTTGCCGACACCGTCTGCCGGGGCCGCGACTACTACACGCCCTACCGCGCGCTGCTGCCGCAGGGGATCGACAACCTGATCGTCGCGGGCCGCCACTACTCGGTCGAAAGCGACGCCCAGAAGCTCAGCCGCGAAATCCCGCCCTGCATGGCGCAGGGCGAGGCGGCGGGCGTCGCGGTCGGCCTCGCCCTGAACGGCGGGCTGGCGCTGCGCGATGTCGACCATCGGGCCATCCAGAAACAGATGCGCGCGCAAGGAGCGGACCCGGGCGACAAGCCCTCGCCCAACGCCCTGATCGAAAACGCGCTTGTCGCCGAATAACGGGGAAGACCAATGCCAGACCAGATACTGCCGCTCAGCGGCGTGCGCGTCATCGACTTCACGCAAGTCATGCTCGGCCCCTGCGCCACCCAGATGCTCGGCGACTTCGGCGCCGACGTCATCAAGATCGAACGCCCCGGCGCGGGCGACCTTTCCCGCAACTTCTTCGGCGCGCCCTCCGAGGAATCGATGAACAACGCCGTCTTCGCCTCGCTCAATCGCAACAAGCGTTCGGTCGCCATCGACACCAAGACCGAGGAGGGGCGGAACCAGGTCCGCAATCTCGTCAAGACCGCCGACGTGGTGGTCGACAACTTCCGCGCCGGGGTGATGGAGCGCCTGGGCTTCGGCTATGACGACCTGAAGAAGATCAACCCCCGCATCATCTGCGCCAGCGGCACCGGCTTCGGCCCGGTCGGCCCCTATGCCCACAAGGGCGGGCAGGACGTGCTGGCGCAGGCGATGACCGGCGTGATGGAAAAGGTGCAGGATCCCTCGATTCCGAAATCGATCTATCCCACGACGCTCTGCGACTATTCGGCCGGCATGCACCTCGTCCAGGGCATCCTCGCCGCCCTGCTGATGCGCGAGAAGACCGGGGTCGGCCAGAAGGTCGGCGTCTCGCTCTACGACAGCATGATCGCGATGCAGATGCAGGAAGCCGCGCAATGGTCCAAGCACCGCGAGGTGCTGAACTGGGCCGCGATGCCGCTGACCGGCGTGTTCGATACCACCGACGGGGCCATCGTCATCGTCGGGGCCTTCAAGGCCAACCCCTTGCAGGACATCTGCACCGCGCTCGAGATCGAAGACCTCAGCCCGACCTACCCCACGCTGGTCGAGCAGCGCGCCAACAAGCCGTTCCTGCAACAGACCTTCCGCGAGCGGATCGCCACCAACACCTCGGCCCACTGGCTGGAACGGCTCGAGGCGCAGGATCTGCTCTGCGCCCCCGTGCGAACCCTCGGCGAGGCGCTGGCCGACCCCCAGACCGAGATCAACGGGATGCTCTGCCCGATCGACCACCCGATCCTCGGTCGCGTCACCTTCGCCGGCTCCCCGGTCCACCTCAGCGCCGCGCCGCTGACGGTGCGCCACGTCCCTCCCCGCCTTGGACAGCATACCGACGAGGTGATGCAGGAACTGGCGGCGCTCTTGCAGACCGAGGCGGCGGAATGACCATCCGCTTCGACGTCGACGGCGCGCTCGCCCGCGTCACCATCGACCGCCCCGAGCGGATGAACGCGCTCGACACCGCCAGCCACGCCCGGCTGGCAGAGGTCTGGGCCGAGATCGAAGCCCGCCCCGACATCCGCTGCGTCGTCCTGACCGGCGCGGGCGAACGCGCCTTTTCCGCCGGGGCCGACCTCAAGGACGACAGCGGTAAAAGCGGCGTGGACTACTGGAAGGACTTCGGCAACGGCTTCTCAAACATCTCGCTCCGCCGCACCCTGAAGACGCCGGTGATCGCCCGCGTCAACGGCCTCGCCCTGGGCGGCGGCATGGAGATGGTGATGGGCTGCGACATCGTGATCGCCGCCGACACCGCCCGCTTCGCCCTGCCCGAGGCCAAGGTCGGCCGGATGCCGCTCGACGGCGGCATGGTGATGCTGCCGCGCCTGATCCCGCGCAACATCGCCGTCGGCATGATGCTGACCGGCCGCATGGTCGGCGCCGCCGAGATGGCCCGCTACGGCTTTGTCAACGCGGTGGTCCCGATGGCCGAACTCGACGCCGAGGTGGACCGCTGGGCAAGCGACATCCTCGCCGGTGCGCCCCTGTCGCAACGCGCGATCAAGGCGCTGGTGCGCGACACCGAATCCCTGTCGCCCCACGACGCCTACCGCCGCGACACCCCCGAACTGCTCGCCGCGCTGAACTCCGAGGACGCGAACGAAGGCGTCGCCGCCTTCCGCGAAAAGCGCGCGCCGGTCTGGAAAGGGCGCTGAGGTGACGCTGGTCATCACCAGCGCCTGCGTCGACGTCAAGGACGGCATCTGCACGACCTCCTGCCCGGTGGATTGCATCTACGAGGGCGGGCGGATGTATTACATCCACCCCACCGAATGCATCGAATGCGGCATGTGCGAAAGCATCTGCCCGGTGGACGCCATCCGCTATGCCGACGAGGTCGAGGAAGGCGAACGCGCCTTCGTCGCCCTGAACGACGCGGCGTTCCGCGATGCCGACGGCACCCTGCTGGAACCGGGCGGCTGGAAGAAAGGCCGCCCCCCGATCGCCGACCCGCCCGCGCTGGCGGCCCTGGCCCCGCCCATCCCCGCCTGAGAGAGACCCGACATGGCAAGCGAAGACACCTGGACCGCCCGCTTCATGGCCCTCTGCGACACCGTCGCCGACTGGTCCGAGGACCGCGACCGCCACGTCGGCTGCGTCATCGTCGGCCCCGGCGGGCACGAGGTCCGCGCCACCGGCTACAACGGCCTGCCCCGCGGCGTCTCGGCCGCCGACGACGCCCGCTTCGACCGCCCCAGCGGCGAGAAGTTCTACTGGATCGAACACGCCGAACGCAACGCCGTCTACAACGCCGCCCGCGCCGGCGTCTCGCTGCATGGCTGCACCGCCTACGTCAACCGCTTCCCCTGCGCCGACTGCGGCAGGGCGCTGATCCAGTCCGGCATTACCCGCGTGGTCGCCCCGCCGATCCCCGAAGCCGACGGCGCGCTCGACTACAGTTTCCAGGTCTCCGCGCGGATGCTGCGCGAGGCCGGCGTGACCGTCCTGGAGTATCGAGGCCCGGACCAGCCATGACCAAGCTGCTGCGCGCAGCCCCGACGACACCGTCGGCCGCACCGGGACAGCAGGAACCCGCTCCGCGGCGCCCCGCGCCTCATCGCCGCCTCGGGTGATGTCCGGCAGGCACGCCGCGCGATCCCTGCGACCGCGCGGCACGCCCCTTGTCGGCATGCCAAGCCGCCGCGCGGTCCCGGCAGCATGCCTGTTGTCCGGCCGCGTCACCGACGTTTCGCCCCCCGCGCTCCCCACGATCTGCGGCAAGCCGGCCACGGCGATGCTGTGCGGAACGGACCCCCGGTCGTGCCTTGCCGGAAGCCCGGACAGCCCCGACTTGGCTCCGGGGCTCTTTCGCCCCTCTCGCTCGGACCCAAGGCGCGGATCGGGACATCCCCCGCAAGGCTTTCGGCTGGCCCGCCGAGCCGCCAACAGCCATTTCGAGGACCACCCGGGATTGCAACCACGACGGCACGGAAACGGCGCAACCCGCCCGAACGCCGACCGCCGAACCCGCCAGCCAGGGCATCCCGGCTTCACCCAGGCCTTCGGGACGGCTTGAACCGCACCGGCAGAACCACCCGGACACCGGCCCCTTTCCGCGCCATTTCAAGGGCTTGGAGGCAAGGATGCCTGCCTGTGAACCGCAGCCAAATTCGCCTTGTCTTCCCCATGCTTGCGCCGTTATACCCGTCGTCGGAGACGTGGCCGAGTGGTCGAAGGCACACCCCTGCTAAGGGTGCAGACGGGGAACCGTCTCGAGGGTTCGAATCCCT
>JAGRMS010000109.1:0-7987 GCA_020441135.1 Pseudooceanicola sp. | reverse complement strand
CCTTCGTCTCCGCCACTTGCCCTCGTGAAAGCGTTCTCCCGATCCGGCCGCGGCCGGATTTTTCCGTTGTTTTCGAGGGTTATGCGGTTTGGGCTGAGCACCGTCCCTGCCGGCGGGAGGCCCGAAAGCGGTCTCTCAGGGCCGATATTCTCCGGACCTCATGACTGCGCCATTTCGGTGTTTAGGTTGTAACCTATTGTAGTGGATTGAGTTTTCCGGTGGGCAACGCGGGTTTTAGACACCGGCGGCGTCCGGGTCAAGATGTGTCGTGCGTCGAACATTTGGACGGAAGGCGGCGCGTGTTTCTGGTCTGACGACGATCACGCTGACGCGATCCGCTTTGGGCCGGTTACCAAGGACGTCGTCGGGCGGCGCGTCGGCGGCCCTGGGCTGGAAGCTTTCCATGGGCGCCCAGGCCTTGACCAGCGTGCCGTCGCCCGAGATATGGCCGTCCGACAGAAGCGGTGCGACGTCGCGAAGGGCCAGCATCGCCGCCCCCGCCAAAGCCCGCGCAGGGTGAATCATGTTCTGCCTGCCGGGTCGAGGCAGACTTCTCCAGCAGCCTGTTGGACGCGGGGGAGCACAGCTCCGAATTTGACCCTATTCAAGACCGCATACAGTCCTTTACGCTTCGTTTTGCGTTAGGTGTAAAGGTGGACGAAAAGCGCGATGGATCTTTTGCGACTGGGTAGCTGGTTTAGGGAATTCATCCTTGAACTGGCGCAGAGGGTGGTGACGGACGACGCGCCCGGTTTTATCAGCCTCGGGATCCTCGCATTTGCCGGGTTGATCGGATTTCGGCTTTGGTGGACGACGCGGAGCAGGACCATGGCGTTGGCGCGCGCCTGCAACGTCGTTCGCCAGGCCACGCCCGCAAGCGGGCGCTCCATCGACTTGGCTCGGATCGAGGTGGGCCTTTCCAATTGGAGAGACGTCGATTCCAAGAGCGTCACGAATGCCTTCCGCGAGTTCCGGGAAACTCTGCTGATCGGCCGTGGAGACGAAATGGCAGTGCGCAATTCGATCCGGCCCGCGGCGTTCCTCAATATAGATGATATGGGCTTTTCGTTGAAGGCTTGGCGGATCCTGCCAGGCCTCCTTGTATCAGTTGGCCTGTTCTTCACCTTCATGGGGCTAGTTGCAGTGCTGACCGTCGCGGCGGAGAAGCTGGTCGGCGCTGACGGCTCTGGCACAGCCAGCCAGATGGTGGTGCTACGGGACTTGCTGGATAAAGCTTCTGCCAAGTTCATCATCTCGCTGACGGGTTTATTCTGCTCAATACTGATGAACATCTGGATCACCCTGCTATCCGGTCGCGTCGAACGGCGGACCGAGGAACTGTGCCAGGCGCTAGAGACATCGATGACCTTCGTCAGCCTCGAAGGCCTAGCCGAGGATCAGCTTCGGGCGGTGCGAGATCAGTCTGAAAGCCTTAGGACTGTCGTTACTGAACTGGTGGCCGAATTGGGCAAGTCTATCGAACAAGCCGCCGTGCGATCCGAGAAATCGATCGAAAAAATGGTTCAGGGTGTCGGGGCGAACATATCGAGTGGCATCGGCGAGTCGCTGGAGCGGGCGGCAGAGAGGGTCGAAGAAGCGTCAAAATCGCTCGATGGGCTAGGCGAAAGTCTCGGTCGCGCGGCTGAAACCTTCGATGGAGCGCTTAACCGTTCTGTCGAAACCCTAAACGGCGTGCTGCGTGGAATCGAGGCCGCGTCAAGGCAACTCGTGGCGGCAGCAGACAGCCTGACCGAGGCGAGCCCCAAGGTGATCGAAACTTTGCGCGAAGGGCATGCTCACAGTCTGAGAGTGGCCGAGGGCGCTACAGAAATGGTGAATGCAGCCAAGCTGGCGATCCACGAAGAAAAGACCGTGGTCCTGGACGCGGCCGACACCATCAAAACGCTGCTGCGAGCCTTTGAGAGCCGAGCTGCGGCCTATGACGGCCAACTCGAGAAAGCGTTCGCGGTTTATCAAACCCAGGTCGCCGAAACATTAGGCCGTCTCCAGTCCCACGGCGCCGATGTACAGAACCGCTTCGGCGAGGCTCTCGCCACCCTATCGGCGGTGATCCAGAACGCCAAGGCCTTCGAGCCCGAAAGTAACTCAGAGAGCAGCGAGCCCCTGCTCGATCCCCAGTCCCCCCACTCGGAAACCGTAAAATGAGGACAGCTTTCCGCCAGCGCTTACGAGAGGAAGATGAGGAGTCGGCCTTCATCTCGATGACGGACATGACTGTCGGCTTCTTGTTCATAGTGGTAATTCTTCTTGCCTTCTTCGCGACGCAGATCGCACCGAAAACGGAAGACTTGGTGCCAAAGCAACTGCTGGAACAGCGCGACCAGCAGGTGGCAGAGTTGCAAGAGCTTTTGCTCAAAACCCAAAAAGGCGGCGACATAGTACTCGATTTGTCGCAGAAGAACTTCAAACTCACCGTCGAATTGGCCGAGGCGCGCAGAGCCGCCGGCCTGTCCCCTGAGGACAGCTTGGTGCAGAAGCTCCACGAGTTGCGTGCCGAGATCGACCGCTTGCACCGGCTTTTGAAACCCATGACGCAGGACAACCCGATCGAGCACTACAACCGAACTGTCTCGACCGAGTTGCGCGAGCTCCTAGAGAGTATCCGCAATAGGATTATGACAGCGGACCCTAAGATCGAGGTGACGATTTCAGACAGCAACGACGCCCTGCATTTCACCGGGGATGGGATTTTCGCTCCCAATGATACGAGGCCGACACGCGCGGGTGTGGCCAGGCTACGCACAATCGCCGGCATTCTTGCCGATGAAGTTGGTTGCTTCACCTTCGGCGGGCCGAGCGAGGTGGCGACCGGTTGCAACCCGAGCGCAACCGTGATCGAGGCTGTCCAGGTAGAGGGGCATACGGACACCGATGCAAGCGACCTCTACAATATGACCCTCAGTGCGGGACGGGCCGCAAAAGCCTTTGGCGTTTTGGTTTCGGCCCAACCCGACCTGCTTGCCTACCGAAATCTCCGCCACCAGCCGGTGGTGTCAGTCGCCGGCTACGGTGAAGGTCGGACAATCGCCGACGAAAGCCAGCCTGGCGGGAAGGATGCTAACCGGCGGATCGACATCCGCTTCATCATGTACGCGCCAGTAGACGAGGCCTCGATTCCCTTGGGCGTGGATGATCTACAGCGCGTTCGCAAGCGGCTTTTGGGAGACGCGCCGTGAGTTTGGTTGATCGCCTAGCACTGGCTCCCGATTTCGGGCGATCCCAATTGGACACTGGTGTGCTGGATCGCACAATCCAAGACATCGAGCGCAGGTTTCCGGGCGTTCAGGCGCGCGCCCATGAAGACGTCGAGGCGATACTTGAAAAGCTGGCCGTTGCGGCTGCGCATAAGAACTGGACCAACGTGACCACAGGCGATGTAGCGGTCGGGCTCTACGAGCATCTGGCCGGGCAGAGCGTTAGCGACCCGACCCTGCGCAACTTTCTGGATGCCGAAGCGCAGGCGACGACTAGGCCGCCGTTGGTGGCCGCGATCGCGGAGGCCTATTTGGCCGGATGGGTGGAAGGCCGTGCAAGGACTGAGGCCACGCGGGAGTTGATCCTTGCCCGTGCGCGCCATCTGCCTCCGCGATGGGCGCAATTATTTCAGAATTGTCCGGAAATCCTGGAGCCTAAGAATGCTCCGGTTCTGCTGGGACGAAGGATGGCCGAACAGGTGGATCCACATGCTTGGCTGACTTCAGTCGGGCTGCCGGCGCCGCATGGGCCGGGCTTAATGGAGGCAGCGCATGCCGCCTTTCTTCATGTGGTTCCCGACCCGAGGTCGACGGCGGCGGTGGATCGGCTTTTGGGCTGGGCTCTTCCGCTTGGCGCTCCAAGCCTTGATGACCGGCGCGCGGCCGGGGTGGTCGACCGCATCGTCTCGCCCTGGCTCGGGACTGCATGTCCCGAAGTCCTTCGCGCACATTGCACTAGGCGGATCGTCGACGTTTGGGGTGACCCTCGCCGGGACCGTCCCGAATTCTGGTCTCTCACCCGAACCGACACCCGCCACATGCTGTTCCGCTGGCTGGCCCGCAGCAGCATGGAGGCGATTTTCGAGATTGTCTCGGAGGCCGAACGCGGTAAGCTTGGCGAGCGGCAATGGCTCGAACGCCGACGCTTCTGGACCGGCGTTTACGAACAGGGACTCATCGATGAGGCCTGGGTCGCGCTCGGATCAGACGCGGTGCCGATCGCCGAGCGCCTCTATCGGCAAACGCAGGATGTGGCGTTCAAGACCTACGATCATCAGCCCCGGCGCAACGACACCTGCATCCTCCTGATGAAGATCGGCAGCCAGGTCTTTGTTGAGGGCTCTCACAGCTTCCGCATACACGTCTTTCCTTCCCCGAGCCGCAAGACCCCCGAGTTCTACGCCGGCCCTTACGACCTGTACGATATCCTACTGCCGGTGCCGCATGAAGATGCCCGCGTGCATCTTGGGCCTTGGCAGGAATGGGTTCGGGACCGAATCGCTCGATGACAACTTTTACCTCGCAGCTAGATGAACAGGGTCTGTGGATCGGGATCGCAGAGGAGCGGCGCGGACTGCTAACCCGGTTTCGCAAGCGCGACCGCGTCGATTTCGATCGCCTCAGCCGCGAGGACAAGACATTGGCCATCGTCTTGGCCCGTCTTCGTGGACTGGACAGGGACGGCGAACACCACGAACTGACTGCTGAACACGTCTTTCTCGATCATTGGCTGATCTCGCGTGCCGATGATCTGACAGCTTCGGTCTTGGGCCTGCCGCCGCGGCTGTCGGGGATCGAATTCCATGCAGAGATGCGCGGCGTGATTGGCAATCCTAGTTTCGCGCTGGACTGGTGGTGGGAGGCCGGCGGACGGCAGGTTGCTTTGACCCGAACCGGCGCGGTTGTCGATGTCGGCGCGGGACGGATGCGGCTTCCAGACCAGATTTTCGACGCGATCGAGCTGTCTCGTGCGTTCGACTCCGGTGCGCCCCTCGAAGCGCATTGGCGGGCGCTTGCCGACTTTCGGGCCGCATTGGGCGATTCCGACCACGACAGCCCAGCACGGCCCGAAGGCTTGCTGCGCAAGGTGGCCATAGTGACCTGCGACCGTGTGGGATTAGCTTTGGATCCCGAAGACCCCACGCGCTTCTCACCACTACCGTTCGTGTCCCATGCTCTCGCGGCTGGCGAGCAGCCGTCTGAAGCCTCGGCGGCCTTGCAAGGGGACGAATTGGCGGCCTTTCAGGCAAAAGCAAACGACCGTGGCGCCCAGCCGGCGTACAAGGTCGGTGATAACCGCTACCTCATTCTGGACCGCTCTGCCGTCCCAGTAGTTGAAGTGATTTCCCGCTATGGCAGAGGCTCCAAAGAGGAGCGGATGGCGTTCATCGCGGATGCCGAGCGCATCGTCTCGGAAGCGATTGAGGATTCATTGCGACGGGACGGCCGCCTAAACGAAGTGGCCGCGCCCGACGAGGTTGCGGAGGCGATCGAGCGCGAAATGGGCGCGGCCTGGGCGGAAACGCGGGAGTGGGCAGCACGGGTGATCGAGATCCGCAAATGGACCAAGGTCGAGATCGAGGGGTTCGAGGGCTCCGGCACAGGTTGGTTGCCGCCGGACATGGAGGCTGCTCTTGGCGAGCTACTTGGTAGCATACCTGACGAAGATCTAGCGGACACAGTCCGCCGGATGGAGGAGGCCCGAACCCGAGGCGAGTCAAACTTGCAGATCCCTCAGGGCGTCGTCCCCACGCACGACTTGGTGTTCCTGGCGCTGCGGCGTCGGCTAGAGCTGTATCTGAACCGGACGGACAGCACTGCGCTCGCGGACGAGGTCACTGCCTTTCTCCCGATTACACGCGAGAACTTCTGGGAACTGGCGTTCCGGGAAGCTCAGCGCGAACGACCGCAAGACATGACCTCTGGACTGCCTGACAGCGTGTGCCGGACCCTCAAGCCGCATCAGGCCAGCGCGTTCAACTGGCAGTTGCGGGCCTGGACCGCCGGCCTCCCGGGCATCCTCAATGCTGATGAGCAGGGGTTGGGTAAGACACTTCAGACATTGTCCTTCCTGGCTTGGCTGACCGCGCGGATGGAAGCAGGCGAGGTCCCCGCCGCACCGTTCTTGATTGTCGCGCCCACCTCGCTTCTACGCAACTGGGAGGCCGAGATTGCGGCACATTTGACGCCCGGCCTCTGGGGTGAGCTTGTGCGGCTCTACGGCCCCGGCCTAGCCGGATGGCGATCCCAAGGCGCGCGCGGCCGCGACATCCAGGACGGCCATTCCAAGCTGGACCTAACGGCACTGTCGACCAACAACCGGCCGCGGCTGGCGATCACGACGTATCAGACCCTGGCAAACTACGCTGTGACCTTCGCCGAGACGGCCTTCGCGGTTGTCGTGTTCGATGAGATTCAGAACCTCAAGAACCCGGTAACATTGCGGTCCAACGCAGCGCGCGCGGTCCATGCCGACTTCCGCATCGGTCTAACCGGCACCCCAGTTGAGAACGCCACGCGTGACATCTGGGCAATCATGGATCAGATTTTTCCAGGCGCGCTCGGGTCTCTGGTCGATTTCCGCATTGCTTTCGACCGACCGCGGCGGGGAAACATGGCCGAATTGCACCGGGCGATCTTTGCAAGTCAAGCCGGGTATCCGGCGCTGGGGATCCGGCGCACCAAGGATCGGGCCGAAAGTCTGCCGACCAAGACGCGCATTCTGCACCCGCGTCTGATGCCCAACATCCAGGCTCTGCGCTATGACGAGGCGCGCAAGCCTGGGCAATCTCTTTTCGGCCTTCTGCACCACATACGCCGAACATCTTTGCATCCCGGCTTGATCGAGGGCGAGCCGCCGGAGAGTTTCATTGCAGCGTCCGCACGCATTTCTGCCGCAATGGACATACTTTCGGCGATACGGGCAAAGGACGAACGCGCACTGATCTTTGTCGAGAACCGAGACGTTCAGAAATGGTTCGCCGAATTGGTAAAGGTCACCTTCGACCTGCCCAGAGTGGACATCATCAACGGTTCAACTCCCATTGCGCTGCGCCAGGTCTTCGTAGAGCGTTTTCAGCGGCATATCACAGAGGATCAAGGCTTTGATGTGCTAGTGATGGGGCCGCGGGCTGCGGGAGTCGGATTGACATTGACCGCTGCCAATCACGTCATCCACTTAACGCGCTGGTGGAACCCAGCAGTCGAGGAACAGTGCAACGACCGCACCCATCGGATTGGCCAGACCAAGCCGGTGACAATCCACATTCCACTGGCGATACATCCCCGTCTGCAACGCGGCTCGTTCGACTGCCTCCTGCAATCCCTGATGCAGAAAAAGCGTGCACTTGCGGGCAGCGTGCTCTGGCCGCCCGAGGGAGACGAGGCCGAGGCGCAAGCGCTCTACGACGCCATCTTGGGAGCCGAGGAGGCCCCGGCTGCTCCATCAGAATCGTTGTCGCTAGCGAACTGCGCCGGGATTGCGGCCGAGAAGATTGGCGCAGACACGTTCCGCCTGCGACCAGAAGTAGGAGGCGCCAGCATCGTCGTCTCGACCCTCGCCGAAGGAATCCTTCGGGCAACTCCGGACGAGGGGGACGCTGCTGCAATCCTGCTGTCTAGTGCTTCCAGCAATGCAGCACCCGAGAACGTCCCGGTCTCGAGACTCGGTGGTACTGCGCTATGGCCGGATTTCATTTTGCCGGGGTATTAGCGATATTTGCAGTGGTGCCAGGGACAGGTCTCCTGGACTCACAGAAGAGACCTGGGTGGTCGGCTAGACGCATCGCATGAGTGCTTCGAAGCCGCGCGCTGACAGGCAGGAATGACCGCGGCGGGCGTGCGTATCTGACGTTCATTCGAGCACCTCCCGATGGCGAATGCGTGGGATCATCCGAGCAGTGCCAGCATTTCCTGTTGCTCGTCCCAAAGCGCCGGAAACGGCTCCAACACACTCGCCAGCGTCACGTCCGGCCCCTGTTTCCCGTCCAGGA
>JAGRMS010000108.1 GCA_020441135.1 Pseudooceanicola sp. | reverse complement strand
TGACCGCCATCGTCGGCCCCAACGGATCGGGAAAATCCACCCTTCTCAAGGCGATAACGGGCGAGATTGACAGCACCGGCCCGATGCACCTGAACGGCCACGACATCCGCCGCCTGAAACCCTGGCACCTCGCCGGAATGCGCGCCGTCCTGCCCCAGGCCGCCACGCTCGCCTTCCCCTTCCAGGTGATCGAGGTCGTCCGCATCGGACTGCGCAGCGGCACCTCCGGCCAACGCGACCGCCTTCCCGAACTGGCCCTCGCCGCCGTCGGCCTCGACGGCTACGCCCCGCGCCTCTACCAGGAGCTTTCGGGCGGCGAACAGCAACGCGCCCAGCTCGCCCGCGTCCTCTGCCAGGTGTGGGAGCCTTTGGACAATGACCAGCCCCGCTGGCTGCTGCTCGACGAACCCGTCGCCAGCCTCGACATCGGCCACCAGCTCCAGGTCATGACCCTTTTGCGAGACTACGCCCGTCGGGGCGGCGGCGTCGTCGCCGTGATGCACGACCTGAACCTCTCGGCCATGTTCGCCGACCGCATGACCGTCATGGCCAAAGGCCGCGTTACCGCCACCGGCACCCCGCGCGCGGTGATGACCGACACGACGCTCTCGCAGACCTACAACTGCCCCCTGCGCGTCAACGCCGCGCCCGAGGGGCAGAGCTTCCTGCTCCCGCACATGGCGGGCTGACAAGAACCGCAAGGCAAGGCCCTGAAGGCCCGGACCCAGCATCCCACAATTCCGACAACCAGAAGGGCCTCACCGATGACCATCACCATCAAGACCGGCAACACCGGCTTTACCGATTTCCTCGCCTACCTCGACGCCTTCGACGCCGACTACACCTCGGCCGGGCGCGGCGGATTCTCCAACGGCTTCTCGGGCGACTACGCCTCGTCCGAAGGCGGGATCGGCGAGACCGGCATCGCCGCCGACCAGGGCTACATCGCCCGCGGCAACCTCGCCTACAGCCTTGCCACCCACGTCGTCAGCGGCACCATCGCCGCAATCGAGTTCGGCCACGGCGCCACCGCGAACGACGGCGCGGGCGGCATCATCGACTATGCGCTTTCGTTGCTCGACTACACGATCAGCTTCGCCCCCGACCTCGAAGACCCCGAGGCGCATGACGTGATCTACGGCCTCTTCGGCTCCGGGCCGGCAGGCGAAGGCAAGACCGACCCGATCGTAGACCTTCTCAAGACCGAGGCCATCGTGTTCAAGGGCTCCATCGGCAACGACGTCTTCGCTGGCTATGGTAAGGCTGACACGCTGAACGGCCTGCGCGGCAGCGATACGCTGAAAGGCCGCGCCGGGGCCGACGAGTTGAACGGCGGAGCAGGGCGCGACATCCTTGTCGGTGGCCGAGGGGCCGACGACTTCAACTTTACCGGCCAGTTTGGCCGCGACATCATCCGCGATTTCCAGGCGGGCCGGGACGACCTCGACTTCTCGAAACTGACTGGCGAGGCCACCTCTCTGCGAGAGTTCAAGGCGGCCGCCACCGAGGTCAACGGTCGGGTGATCTACGACATGGACGGGGACGGCGCGAACGTGATCGTGTTGCTCGGCGTGTCGCTGGACGACCTGCACGCGCGTGATTTCATCTTCTGAGGCAGGATGGATCTGGCAAAGCATCGCATCCGGTCGGGCCTTCCCGGCCGGATCGTTCGCACGAAGGGGGGCACAGGAGGGTAGATGCCTTGTGCTATCGCGCTTCGGGTGCTCAAACCGCTTCCCAGGCGTTGTCTCGGGCCTGGGATGGCAGAACGGACCAAGCGTTTCGTTACCCCACCGCCCGCCGGTTCAACCCGGCGGCGCAAACGGATCGGCAGGGTAGCCGACCCCCGCGAGATACAGCCCCTGCGGCGGGCAGACCGGCCCGCAGGCCGCCCGGTCCCGCGCCTCCAGCGCCGCCTTCACGTCGCCCGGTTTCCACGCTCCGGCCCCCACGCGTTCCAGCGTCCCGACGAAGCTGCGCACCTGGTTGTGCAGGAAGGACCGTGCCCGCAGATGGAACCGCACTTCCGGGCCAGACGGCCCTTCAATCCCGGAAATCTCCAGCGAATCCAGCGTCTTCACCGGGCTGTCCGCCTGGCAGATCGACGACCGGAACGTGGTGAAGTCATGCCGCCCCACCAGGTGCGCCGCGCCCGCCCGCATCGCGTCCAGGTCCAGAGGGTTCTTCACCTGCCAGACCAGCCCCGCCTCATGCGTCGCCGGTGCCCGCCGCATCAGCAGGCGGAACAGATACCGCCGCTCTACCGCCGAGAACCGCGCGTGCCAGTCGTCGGCCACCAGCGCGCAATCGAGGATCGCCACCGGCAACGGCATCAGATGAAAGTTAAGCGCCTCGGACAGCCGGAACGGCTCCCACGCCCGCTCCATGTCGCAATGCGCCACCTGCGCCAGCCCATGCACCCCCGCATCCGTCCGTCCCGCCGCCGCGATGGTATGCGCGCGCGGCTCCAGCTTCGCCAGCGCGGCCTCGATCGCCCCCTGGACCGAGGGCTGATCGGCCTGCCGCTGCCACCCGGCAAAGGGCGCGCCGTGGTATTCGACCTTGAGGGCATAGCGGGGCATGGGCCTTGCTAGCGCGCAGGGCAGAGGGCGGCAAGCGCCCCTTTCCTCTCAGCCACATGGCCCCTATCTTGCAGGCGCAGGCAGAAGGAAGCGTCCAGCGTGGTGATCTCGACAATAGCCGACGGCGTGGTGCGCTCCGCCGACCGTCTGGGCGACATCGTCACCGGCCGCGCCTTCGAGCCTGTCCTGCGCCTTGGCGTCACCGGGCTCGCGCGGGCGGGCAAGACCGTCTTCATCACCTCGCTGATCGCCAACCTGATCGACCGGGGCCGGATGCCCGGCCTTTCCGCCGCGCAAGAGGGGCGGATCCAGGCCGCCTTCCTGCAACCGCAGCCCGACGATACCGTGCCGCGCTTCGATTACGAAACGCATATCGAGGCGCTGACTGGTCCCGATCCGCACTGGCCCGACAGCACGCGCACCATCTCGGAACTTCGGCTGTCGCTGAAGGTGCGGCCCACCGGGCTGCTGTCGGGCCTGCAAGGCCCCCGGACCCTGCACCTCGATATCGTCGACTACCCCGGCGAATGGCTGCTGGACCTTGCCCTGCTTGACAAGACCTACGCCGACTGGTCCGTCGCGACGTTGAAGAAGATCGCGGAACGCCCTGAAGCCGCTGCGTTTCTGGCCCTCGTCAGGACCGAGGACGCCGACGCGAAACTGTCCGAACCGCGCGCCCAGGCGCTTGCCGCCGCTTTCACCGACTACCTGCAACAGGCTCGCCGCGCGGGCTGGTCCGACCTGACACCGGGCCGTTTCCTGCTGCCCGGCGACCTTGCCGGTTCCCCCGCGCTGACCTTCGCGCCGCTGCCACCCTCCGCCGCCCCGCGCGGCTCGCTCGCCCGCGAAATGGCCCGCCGGTTCGAGGCCTACAAGGCGCAGGTCGTGCAACCCTTCTTCCGCGACCACTTTGCCCGGATTGACCGGCAGGTGGTGTTGGTCGACGTGCTGGGCGCCCTGCATCGCGGCCCCGCCGCCATCGCCGACCTGCGCGAGACGCTGGCGGCGATCCTGTCGGCCTTCCGTCCGGGCCGGGCGGCCTTCCTGACCCGGCTGCTGGGCGGCAAGCGCGTCGAAAAGATCCTCTTCGCCGCCACCAAGGCCGATCACCTGCACCACTCTCAGCACGCCCGCCTGACCCACCTGACCGAGGCGCTGGTGAAACAGGCGACCGAACGCGCGCGCTTCAGCGGGGCCGAGACGGCGGCACTGGCCCTCGCCGCCCTGCGCGCCACCACCGAGGAAGAGCGCGAGCATCAGGGCCAGACCCTCAAGATGGTTCGCGGACGTCTCGAGAACGGCAAGCAGGCGGCCTATCACCCCGGCGAACTGCCCGAGGATCCGACCCATATCCTTGCCGGAACCGCCGCCGACTTTCAGGCGATGACCTTCGCCCCCGCGCCGATGACCCTGCGTCCCGGCGACGGCCCGCCGCACATCCGCCTCGACCGCGCCGCGCAATTCCTGATCGGAGACCGCCTGTGACCCCAGCCCTCCGCCCCGCCGACCCAAAGGACGCGCCCGCGATGGGCGAGATTCTCTGGCGTTTCCAGCACCAGCACGACTGGATGCCGGTGCTCTACAGCCTTGGCGAATGCGTCACCTTCTGCCGACAGATGATCGAACGCGGCTGGTGTACCGTGGCGGAGATCGCGGGCGAAATCAGCGGCTTCCTGGCCCGCGACGCCGAAGAAATCTGTGCGCTCTACGTCGCCACGGCGGCACAGCGCAGGGGGGCGGGGCATGCCTTGCTGGATCACGCCAAGGGCGAATGCGGCCGCCTCCACCTGCGTTGCGTCGAACCCAATACCGCAGCCCGCCGATTCTATGCCGCGCAGGGCTTTGCCGTCTCAGGCCCTGCCGAGCGCAAGGAGGACGATCTGCCCGGCTTCACCTACGTCTGGCAGGGGGCGACGGCATGACCCGCGGCCCGGTCCTGATCGATGTGGACGAGGCTACGGACGTCGCCAACGCCCCGCCGGTGCCCGACACGCTGCCCCAGCCGACAGGTCAGGCCATGGCGATGGCCGCGCGGCTTGCCGCCCGCCGCCCGTCGCGGCTGGCGCGCTGGTTCTGGGGGCTGGCGGCGGCGGCGCTGGGGGCGGTGATCTCGCTCGCCGCCTGGGATTTCGCCCTCTCCCTGCTCGCGCGGATGCCGCTGCTTGGCTGGCTGGTCACGGCGCTGTTCCTGGCGCTGGTCGGCGTGGCGCTGCTGATCGCCCTGCGCGAACTGGTGGCCCTGTCTCGCCTCGGGCGAATCGACAGCCTGCGCCGCGCCGCCGATGCCGCGCTGGCCGACAACGACCTTGCCGCCGCCCGCGCGCTTGCCCGGCGGCTGATGGGCTTCTACGCCCACCGGGACGAGCTGAAATGGGGCCGTGACCGGCTCGACAAGCTGCTCGACGAACAATTCGACGCCGCCGCCGTGCTGAACCTGACCGAGGCCGAACTGCTGTCCGTCCTCGATACCGCCGCCACGCGCGAAGTCGAGGCCGCCGCGCGGCAGGTCGCCACCGTGACCGCGCTGGTGCCCATCGCGCTGGCCGATGTCGTTACCGCGCTGACCGCCTCGCTGCGCATGATCCGCCGCATTGCCGAGATCTACGGCGGGCGTTCCGGCGTCATCGGCTCCTGGCGGCTGACCCGCGCGGTCTTTGCCCATCTCGTCGCCACCGGCGCGGTGGCGGTTGGCGACGACCTGCTGGAACCGATCCTTGGCGGATCGCTGCTGACGAAACTCTCGCGCCGCTTCGGCGAGGGGCTGGTCAACGGCGCCCTGTCGGCCCGCGTCGGCGTCGCCGCGATCGAGGTCTGCCGCCCGCTGGCCTTCAGCCCGGGCAAACGCCCGTCGGTGCGCGGCATCGTGCGCCGCGCATTGACCGGTCTCTTCGGAAAATCAGACGCCTGAGCGTCTTATTTCATGCTGGCCGAGGCCGCGCTTTCCGGCAGTTCCTCGTCGAAACAGCGCTGGTAGAACTCCGCCACCGTTTGCCGCTCCAGTTCGTCGCACTTGTTCAGGAACGACAGGCGGAAGGCGTAGCCGATGTTGCGGAAGATCTCGGCGTTCTGCGCCCAGGTGATCACCGTACGCGGCGACATCACGGTCGACAGGTCGC